>JBGTNM010000099.1:0-3063 GCA_041743025.1 Microcystaceae cyanobacterium | reverse complement strand
AATAAATTGATTATGAATATAATTTTTTGTAATATTATTTTGGCAGTTTAGTTCAAGTGTATTGCTATTAAGAAATAAAGACAAATAAAGCGACAAAAACTGCCGTTGCAGTCTGGAAAGATTGACAACTAAAAAAGTGATAGCGATAGATGTTTCCGAGGTTTCAGGTAGTTTAGTCATCACTAAATCTAGACTAAATCTTCTTTTAGCTTGTCCCAATTTTCCCTCAATTGTGTTGCGGAAACGCTCATCATCTTGAGCTTGTTTTTTATCCTGTTTACTGACATTTTTCGGCGGTCTTCCTAACTTGACTCCACTGATTCTAATCCCTCTTTCCTTACACCATGCACGATTTTCTCTCGTTCGATAGATTTTATCTACATGAACTGATTCAGGATAGTAACCATAGGTCTTTTTAAACTTTTCTACTTGTTCTTTTAAATCCCCGGATTCATTGAAATTTTCCCAACTGATTCGGTCTAAAAAGATATAGTTATTAACACAACTGACTGAGAGTTTTGCTCCAAATTCCGTAGGTTTTCCAGCCTTACCTCTCACGATAGGGCGAATATGCGGTTGAGTTAAACTGACAATTCTTTGAGGGACACTTTGAGTTTTCTTCTCCCACATTTCTCGCTGCTGTTCATAAACTTTTTGGCTAGTTAAGAGTAGATTTTGCTGTCTTTTACTCAGATTTTTTAAGGCAGAACCTGCCTTGATTAGTTGCTCAATATGCCCTAAGTTTTTCTGAATATATTTGAGTTGTTTGCCGATAGCTTCTCTTCGCTCTTGAGTTGATGTCTTCCGTTTTTTAGCGACTTTTAAATACTCTTTTCTCGCAATTTTACGATAAGTTCTAGGTTTCTTTATCAGTTTTCTTTTTAAGGGTTGGTAAAGCCTGTCTATTATTCTTTCAGTTTCTCTTCTAGCTTGGTTTAATATTCCTAAATCTGTGGGATATCTGATATCGGCTGGCGCACAGGTAGCATCCAAGATAAGTTTACCTTGATTTTGACTTTTTTCTTTTCCTTCTGGTATTAAATCCTTTTTTTTTAGCTCTTCCTCTTTCTTTTCTTGACCTTTTTTTACCATTTCTTCATTGATTTTATTCACCAATTCTATCCCTATTCTTTTTCTAAAGTGGACTAACATTGAAGCCTCTAGTGGAGGCTCCTCTTGATAAGAGGTTAAGCCGATAAAGTATTGTAGGTAAGGGTTTTCTTGGATTTGTTCTACCGTTTCTCTATCACTTGCTCCTAACTTCTCTTTGATAATTAATGTTCCCAGTGCCATCCTAAATGATTTCGCTGGCGCACCTTTTTCTAAGTCAAAAAGTTTAGCATATTCTTCTTCAAATTTATCCCAAGGTATCAAGTCTGCCATGATTACCCAACGATTCTTGGTTGAGAGTTTTCCCTCGAAAGGCAATTCAAAATTTTCTGGGGGTGTTAAGGGACTCTCAGATTTTCGGTACATTTGTTCTGATTAATTAGGTGCAAGGGTTTCTTACCAATTTTAGGGGTTTTCAGCCTCTTGGACTAAACTTTTTGACTCATCTAATATGTCTGTAACCTCTATGCCATGACCCTTTTGTCTTTATTCAGCAAACCCTAATTAGACTCTGCCTTTTTCCTTGAGCATTTCAAGTTTGACTTGATGAATAAGTTCTCTAACTTTCTCAGGAGTATCATAGCCTTTTTCTTTCATAAGAGTCAGACGCTGCTCAAATTCATCTAACTCATTTTTAGCAATAATAATAACATCGACTTCACCATTGCTACAGGGTTCAGTCAGAGTAATTTTGACTTCTTGAGCTTTGATGATTCCTTGAGTTTGGATAATTTTCATGTTTTTTTGAACACCTCAAAATTTTCTACAATCCCATTAAAAGCCTTAATCTGGCCTCAACTTGATTGAGGGTATCAGCCGAAACTGTGCCTAAACATTTAATCAAACGCTCGCTACTTAAAGAGCGGACATCCTCAGATTTAATAAAACTTTTGACAGTTAAGCCACCTTCTGGGGGGTCGATGCTAACATGAAAGGGAATTTTTTTGTCAACAGAAGTGATAGGAAGACAAATTACCAAAGCCGCCGCGCTTTGATTGAAACGATCAACGGAAATAATTAAACAAGGTCTTGTTCCAGCTTGTTCGCGACCTCGGACAGGGTTTAAATTTACTAACCAAACTTGTCCTCTTTTTATTTGAGCCATTAGTTAATTCTCATCCCCATCGAGTAAGGTATTTTCCCAAAGCTGTCTTTCAGCTAATTCTTCCTGCCAAGCTTGAGGATCGTTGCGGAGAGCGACAAAGGCTTGATGAGCGTCTTCAAAAAACTGTTCAACTTCTTTGTCCGAGTCACTGAGCGGTTGTTCCTCCCTTAGAATTTGGATTTGATAACGTTTATTAGGTTCTAAAGTTAACGGCGTTTCTGGGTAAAAAGCTTCCCCATCAAAGGTGACGGTTAAAGTTGGTAACACAGTGAATCCTCCTGATTAATTTATGGTTAAAAACCTAAGATTATTTGACTGCGATTGCCATCAATAAAATAATTGACTCGGAATTAAAAGTCATTTCGGATTTGCTCTCTGGCTGTAACTGACGCTTAATCTCTTAAAAATTTCTCAATTTAAAGCTCATTAATTTTGTCCAGAGAACCTAAAATTAATTATACTAAAAACCAGCGATTTCAAGAAGAATTCACCACTAAAAATGAAGGGAAAATTGGAGTAACTAAAAACTCGTTATTATCTCATATTGTAGTTAAGTTAAAATAATTCATCAAGAAAAAGCTAAGCTTAATGTTAAGACGAGCGCCAAATCCTGAAATTGGATTGTTCAAGTCCCATTCGGGCTAATACTTTAGACAAATAGGTAAAGTAGGCAAAAAAACTTTCTAATTCTCCTGCTTAGATTTTGTGATAGATAAAAAAAAAAACATCCATCTATCAGGTGACGTTCGCACTTGACCGTAGCCAAAGCGACCCAGGCACACTAGGCGACCGCAGTTGAGGGAAAATGCCAAGCTTCCATGCGACCAATAAAAAAAGATTCTTCGCTC
>JBGTNM010000098.1:0-4851 GCA_041743025.1 Microcystaceae cyanobacterium | reverse complement strand
GCAAAGGTCAGATTGAAAATATTATGAAAGGTGATGTATTAGTCCAAAGAGATTTTATTCATTCTGTCTTTGGCATTGCTATCTAAAAAAGTAGTTATTACAGAATTTCTCGGTTTATTTGATTTTTTTGCAACAGAACCGTTTAAACTCTTTAAAGAGATTTACTAAATTCCAGCCAAAACAGAGATAAAATTTAATCATAAGCTTTAAATTTAAACAAAAATGGCTGATTCAATAACCTTAGAAGAAGTTTTAAATTTAGCCAAGCAACTTTCACCCTTGGATCGAATACGATTGATCGAACAAATAACTCCTCACCTTAAACGTGATTTGATTATTGTGCCTTCTCAACCTCGTAGATCTCTGAGAGGAATCTGGAAAGAAATTGATATCAGTGAAGCAGATCTTGCTGAAGTTAAAGCAGCAATGAGCAGTAACTTTCCTCGCGAGGACATTTGATGTCTGATGTCGTAACAGATACCCACGCTTTAATTTGGTATTTGGAGGATAGTCCTCGCTTAAGCGTTGCAGCCAATCAATTGTTCGACAGATGCGATTGCGGTGAAATTATTATTTATATTCCGACTATTTGCCTGGTAGAAATAATTTACTTGCAGGAGAAAGGGCGCATTCCTTCTCAATTAAAAACTCAACTCGATCGCGAATTAATGCTGGGTAATACAGGAATGATTGTCTATGAGTTGAATACTGGAGTGGTGGAAGCTTTAGCAACTATTCCACGAGACAGCATCCCCGATTTACCAGATCGCATTATTGCAGCTACGGCAGTACATTTAGGTTTGCCTTTGATTAGTCGGGATTCTAAAATAGCTGCTAGTAAAGTTAATACTATATGGTAATTTTTATTGTCGGTCGCATTTTCAAGCAAAGATACATAGCGATAAAAGTAAATATGTTATTGGTAATTTTTGACTTCCAACTCAGTCTAAATTTGTAAATTTGATTGACAATTTACGATTGCTATAATCGAAAAGACTTATTTTTTCAAAAAAATCAAGAAAAATAATGGAACTCTCGCTTTTAGTCTCTATTCTTACTCCCTGCTTACCTTTTTTAACTAAAGCTGCCGAACGTGCCTCCGAACAAATCGGTTCTGATACTTGGGAAGGTGCTAAGAAAATTTGGGCAAAACTTTCTCCCAAGGTAGAAAACAATGCAGATGCCAAAGACGCTGCGGAAAAGCTGGCAGCCAGACCAGAAAGCGAAGCTCACAAAGCGGTCTTTCAAGAAGAACTAGAATCAATATTGAAAGAAAATCCTACCTTAGTTGAGGAAATAGCTCAGATTATAACAGAAATGCAGAATGACAGTAATACTGGCGTGCAAATAAACCAAACTTCGACTGGTGACAAGAATCAAACTATCGGTCAAGTTTCAGGGGGCAAACAATTTGCCAACATAGAAGGCAGTGTGACCATCAACGAATAAGAGGTTAGACTTTTGGTTGGAGAATTTTCTAATCCAACTATAAGATTCAAATGAAACGGCGGAAAAAATCTTGGCTAAAGAACATTTTTCGATGGTTTATCCACAAACTTCGTCGTTTTTTTAATAAACCAAACAATATTTATCAATCTATCGTTGGCGATCGCAATCAAACTATTGGCTCAATGTCTGGCGGAACTGCGATCGCCAATGTTGAGAAGCTAATTCAAAACTTTAATTTACAACCCCAGGAAGTCCTTGCTCTCCAAGACTTTTGGAAAAACTGGTCAAACGATACAAAGCCAGCATTGACTTCAAGTCTCGTGATTGGAGGAAAATATAAAGAGCGAGATCGCATTCTTGAGTGGTTAAAAGGCGTTCCTAGTCCGTTAACATTGCAAGGTGATTCACCAGAAGAGGCGATCGCATTTCTAGCAGCCGTTATTCAAGACTTAGAAAAGGAAGAGCGAGACAATTTTTTACCCCGTGCAGTAATTATTGATGGTGCTACGTCTTGGCAGAATATCATTACCTCCGATAAACCTCTTATATTAATTGCCCGATTGAAAGAAAGAGACGGAATTGGAACGGCAATCGGGCAGGGACACCATGTTTTTATACCATCAGAGCGAATTAGTTCTGGCAGCAACCATCTATTACCACGAATTGTCCGTGATGCTGCCGAACAAGCACTCAAAGAAATGGGCTTTAATTATGAGAAGGCGAGTCGTTACGCAACCCTTACCAGACGAAGCTTACTAGCTTTAAGAAGAAAATTGGCGATTGCTCCAGCTACTCAGCAACCAGCATGGGCAAAATCAGAAAATGCCCGCATACTTCTTACTCCTTTGCTGGTAAGTGCATGGGACGGTAATTCTGATGGAGATCGGGTTGTACTCTCCAAATTAGCCAATATGCCTTATGAAAATCTTCAGAATCATCTGGTACGTTGGGTAAATGAATCAGATCCACCACTGCGTCGAGTGGGTGACATTTGGGCGATCGCTTTCCAAGAAGATGCTTGGCTACTGCTAGCCCGTTATTTGACCGACGACGATCTCAAACGCTTTGAAGATGTCGTTCTTGAGGTATTGAGTGAAATTAATCCAGCACTCGAAATTCCTTCTGACCAACGCTTTGCAGCTTCGGTTTTTGGAAAAGTTTCTAGCTACTCAAGCTACCTAGTGAAAGGTATCTGTGAAATGCTAGCGTTAATGGCAGCATTAAGTTCAAATATTAATTTTATTGCCAATAAAACAGGTCAAGACGTTGCCGATCGAATTGTTTGGCAGTTGATGGAAAAAGCAAATAATAATGTTAACCTATGGGCTAGTTTGAGTTACCAACTGCCTCTACTTGCCGAAGCTGCACCAGGAATTGTCTTAGATGCGATCGATCTTGGGCTAACGGGAGAAAATCCCATACTTTTGAGCTTATTTGAAGATAAAACTGCCAATGGCTTTTCTTCCACTTCTTCTTCTCATGTTGGCTTGCTCTGGGCTTTAGAAACTCTGGCATGGAATCCCGAATATTTATGTCGAGCAGCGTTAAATTTGGCTCGTCTAACGCGGTTAGACCCAGGTGGTACTTTAGGTAATCGACCCGTACAAAGTTTGAGGGATATATTTGTTTGCTGGCATCCTAATACAACTGCTCCTTTAGAAAGTTGTTTGAGAGTAATTGACACAATCCGTAGCAAAGAACCCAGAGTTGCCTGGAATCTAATGATGAGCCTTTTGCCTAAGCTTCACGGTTCAGTTTCTCCTACTCATGGAACAAAATGGCGCGACTGGACACCAGACTCTCGCACACCAATAAATCAACAAGAATATCTAAAGACTACTACCGAAGTTTTAAAACGACTAATTGCCGATGCAGAAAAAAATACAACTCGGATCTGTAATCTAATTATTTCAATTAGAGGCTTAACCGTTGTTCAACTAGAAATATTAATCGATCGTTTAGAGACGCTTGAACCCAAAGACCTTTCAACAGAAGATCGAATTCGTCTATGCGATCGCTTACGAGAAGAAATTGTTTCTCACCGTCAATATCATGATGCACTGTGGGCTATATCTGACGAATATGATCAACGACTTGAAGCAGTTTTAAATCGATTTGAACCTGATAATTTAGTCCATAGGCATGCCTGGCTTTTTAAACATGGCGTACCACTACAAGAAAACTTAGATCTTGCATGGCAAGAGCGGGCAAAAATTGTTGAAGGCTTGAGAACAGATGCTTTAAATGCAATTCTAATCTCATTAGGCTGGGATGGTGTGATGCAATTGGCACGGCAAGCAGACGAACCCAGCCTAGTTGGTTCTATTTTGGCCAAAGCAGAATTACTCCCCATTGATTTAGACGTATTCTTAAGGAAAAATTTTTGGTCTGAAGAAAAATGGCGAGAAGAAATGGCAAGAAAATACGTAATAGTTTGTGCATATCGCCAAGGTGAAGGATGGATTAGAAACTGCATAGATAGCTATCGTCATACTTGGAACGAAGAAGAGTACGGAAAATTTTTAGTCAATTTGCCATTTGGTAGTTATCTGCTAGATATTCTTGATCGTGGTACTGCAAAAACTCAATCCTATTTTTGGAGTCGCGTCCAACGTATTGACTTTTTAAATGCTGAACGTGCTGAATATATACTTACCAACCTGTTAAAATTTGACAGATCGCATCTTGCCCTTCAAGCTATTGAATTCAATTTGAAAGATAACCCCCAATTATTTTCTGACAAACAGATTGCGGAAGTGCTTGAAGCATCTGTAAAAGTTGAACCAGAAGCTGATTTTAGTTGGAGTTCATTTGCTTATCAATCAGCTAATCTAATGAAACATCTAGCCAAAACCGAAATTTCGCCAACTCGTTTGGCAAAGCTAGAGTTATCATATTTCCGAATTCATGACCATTATCGTCGTCCTGAATTAATCTACACAGAACTAGCCAAAGACCCCAACCTTTTCATTGAAATATTAAAAGGTTCTGAATCATACGATTCCCTTGGAAGAACACTACTAAGAGAATGGAAAACCTTACCAGGATTTGCAGAA
The DNA here is from genome assembly GCA_041743025.1 of Microcystaceae cyanobacterium. Taxonomy (GTDB): domain Bacteria; phylum Cyanobacteriota; class Cyanobacteriia; order Cyanobacteriales; family Microcystaceae; genus JBGTNM01. The sequence goes on along the minus strand of JBGTNM010000098.1, from coordinate 346 downwards.
GATAATTCTGTTGATGAAAAACATCTTGCTTCATGGGTAACTGAGGTTAGAAAACTCGCCTTAGAAAATGATTTGGCAAAGCTTGCTGATGTTTTTATTGGTCGTCTTTTTGCGTTCTCTCCTATCGATCCCGACGGAGCATTTCCCCATCAGGCTGTACGAAATTTAATTGAGGAACTAGCAAATTCAACCATTGAAGATTGTTGGTATTGTCAAATTCTCAATAATCGCGGTGTTACTACACGATCTCTAACTGCGGGAGGAGATTTAGAACGAACTTTAGAAAAGCAACAATACCTTCGCCAAATGAGGAGCCAAAATTTGGTGTGAAGTCAAGAGGGCTTTT
>JBGTNM010000097.1:0-4136 GCA_041743025.1 Microcystaceae cyanobacterium | reverse complement strand
GGAGCCAGTGAGGTATTCTCCGCGCGCGTCGGCTTGCGAGACAACTCTGGTAAAGGCATCAAACATTGATTTTCTCTCCTACAGTTGGTGAAGTTGAGTGCATTGGGTCTGGGTCTTCGGTTCTCCCATAAGGAGTCTGGGTACTTGTCCCATGAACTTGTCAGGGATGACGAAGGAAGCATCTACCCCATGAGTTTAACCAGCTTATCTCAAGTTTTCTGAATGAACTTAAGATAACTTTACAATTAATTCATGAACTCCCAAAAGAGTTATCATTACAGGTTTGAGGCATTTGCTGCCTATGGCTTTGAATCCTCAAGATTCTTTTATACACTGCGTTTGTCGCTTTAATTTGTTACATCTTGTTAAAAAATTGCCGTTGAGTCTGGGCAGTGACTCTTTACAATTTTTAATAATAGAGGCTGACAGGGCAATGTAAAAATACAAGATCAATAACAAGAATTCTTTATTTTAAGTGTTTTTTTGGGTGGGCAGGTCATGGATATTAGCCAATTTGTCGAACTCTCTTTGGGACGCTGGCGATCGCAGCGCAGTGCTCACCATTTAGCTTTTCGTCATTTTGAAGAAGTGACTTCAATTATTGATATTTTGCCGCTATCGCCCAGAGATGAAGATGTTATTAGTTTGTGTAAAGCCAACGAGATAGACCCACCATTAATTCAATCTCCTTTTCGCATGAGTTGGGAAGGAGAATCCGATTGGGACGAACAGGAAACATTACAAGGAACGACCATTTTAGTCCCGGTTCCGGATGAGACTAATCCGGCAAGTGGTAGATTGCTACGCGATCGCGGCTATGCTGAAACGATCCCGTCTGTGGGAAGATATGATATTACTCCCGATGGTACTTTTATTTTAACGACGGAGTACGAGCGAGCGGCGGCTGAAGAAAAAATTTGGTTCGTTTCGCCGAATGTCCGTCTGCGAGTTTCCCTCATTAAAACCAGTGATGGAAAAGGGGTGGTAACAGCTTCTTTTTCTTCAGAAATTCGGTCTTTATCTAATTGAGAGAGAGGAGCATGAAGAATGACTGTCAAAATTCTTTAAGTCTTACCTTAGCTTGCTGGATGGCGGGAGATTTTAGCAATCAAAAGCAAGCGTTTAATGATCCTAAAACTTATGCTCACATCCGCGTTTTTTTCCGTCCTTTACCCTGGGAATTTTTTGGCGGAATTGGCTTTTATTCCGAGCAAGTTTACGATTACGATCTTTGGAATCCCTACCGTCAGGCAGTGCATCACTTGGTTGAGCGCGGTGACTCTATTTACATCGAAAATTACAGTCTCCAAGATGCCTATCTTTATGCAGGTGCAGGACACGATCGCGATATTTTAAAGACGATTCAAACCCCTAAAATTCAACGCCGCCATCACTGCTCAATGATCTTTACTCAGCAAGGCAATCTGTTTCGAGGTAGGGTAGAAGGCAATGAATGTTTGATTGAACGTAATGGCTGCCAAACCTATTTAGTTAGCGAGGTCGAGTTAAGCGAAAATACCTTTGTTAGTTGGGATCGAGGACTGGATGTCAACACACACCAACAGGTGTGGGGAGCGGTTTCAGGTCCTTTAAAATTTGAAAAATGGAAAAATTTTGCTCATGAAATCTCCGACATCAACGGGCCATTATAACGATTAAATTTTGGTCAAATCGATGAATGTCTCAGACCTATCCACAACGCCCCTTCCTTGGGCAGCCCAAAAAAAATTGCAGGCTTGGATTCGCAGCCGACATCTCGTTTGTTCGGGAAATTTTTTCCTGTTTGAAACGTTAGAATATTCTGCCGTTGAGCGATTTGAGGAGTGCATTACTTGTTTGGGGGGAACGTTAATTTCGGTTGAGCCATTCAAGCGAATTTGGCTAGGCGATCGGCGGCCAATCGTTCTCTATCAAGCTAAAGCTAGTCTACATACCCCCCATCACGATCTCAAACAATATTGGTTCAAATTTGGGAGTTTTCAAACTCGATTTAACGAATCTTTGTAATCTACTCATAAAAGACAAAATCCAATAAGGAGACGATCAATCATGACTGATACCTTTGTTTCACCCACTTTTGGCAGAGCCTCAGAATTAGGCGTAAGTTTATTTGAAGAAACCGATCCGATGCAATTGTGGGTAGGAGCTTCTCTAGAAGAACTAGAAGCGGTGATTCGTGCTACCTACCGACAAGTCTTGGGTAACGCCTACGTCATGGAAAGTGAGCAACTGCCGATTCCTGAATCCCAACTGAAACAGGGCGACATCACAGTGCGGGAATTCGTGCGAAAGATTGCCCAATCTGAACTTTACCGCTCTCGTTTTGTGGAAAATTGCCCGCGTTACCGAACAATAGAGCTAAATTTTAAGCATTTACTAGGACGTGCGCCAGAAAGCTACGCAGAAATGCAACTTCACAGTCAGATTTTAGACCAAGAGGGATTTGAATCTGAGATCGATTCATACCTTGACAGTGACGAATATCAGTCTGCCTTTGGCGAGGATATTGTTCCCTACTATCGAGGCTATAAAACCCAGCCAGGACGCAGCATGATTGGCTTTTCTCACCTGTTTCAACTGCTGCGAGGTGCGCCCAGTAGCGATAAAAACTTGGCATTAGGTAATCGTTCTCGCTTGAATCGCACTTTAATTGAGAACCTCTCAAACCCTGTCATTCCGCTTTCTAGCGTTGGCACTTATGGCGGTTTAACCGATATCAACAAGTTGTTGGCGGAAGTATTAAAACCCAAGCTCAAAACTGAGCAGGAAGTTTATCAAGAATATTCGAGCAAAACCGAATCTTACGAAAGCTTGCTCCGCCAATATGAGGAACAAACCCAACAAATCGCAAAATTGCAAGCAGAACTTGCTGATCTATCTCCTTTTGCCAATATTGGAGCAACGGGGTTAAATAAGTGGCAATCGGTGACTTCCCCTAGCAGTGAAACAACCAGTTCTTTTGCCGCCATTTCTACGGCGGGGAATAGCAAACCTACTACGTCTGCTGAGTTACAAAGTAGCATCGAAGCACAAGCGCAAGACATCGAAATCTTGCAAGCAAAAATTACTGATTCTCGTCGTTTTGCTTCTATTGGTGAAGCTCGTTTGAATAAGTGGCGCAGTCGCTCGTTTTGAGAAATGATTGAAGCGTGAGAGGGTAAGGTAGGATAGGGCAATGTTGGGCAATTTCTCCTATCCTATTTCTTTCAATTGTGACAACATCCGCCGATAATTCTGATATTCGTTAATCGTCGTTATCAAATAGCGTTTCTAAATCACGATTATCTTTAACAACACGCATGATTTCTATGGTATTTTGACCAAGGCGATAGAAGATAATATAGCCATCGAGAGGAATACCACGCAGATAAGGACGAATTTCTCGATAGCTACGTCCAATTTTTGGAAACTGTATGAGATAGCGACACTTTTTTTCAAATTTATCTAATAAATTCTCTCCGGCTTCTATATTTATTGTGGCAAAATAATTAGTAATAGCTTTTAAGTCTTGGATGGCTTCAGGAGAGATGATATACTTCGTCATTAACTATATCCCAATTCAAAATGATTAATCAATAACTCCCAAGAAGGGTTATTTTGATTGGGATTGACGTAAATCTTCTCTCAGTTGATTAATGGCTGTTTCTCCATCAATTCCTTCTCCTCTATCTAATTGTGCAGCAGCGATATCAACTTTTTGGCGTATATCTTCTACCCAGTCATCGTATTGATTTCTTTTTTCTAGAAGGTTGAGAGCTTCTTCGATGACGCTGTTGATATTATCATATTTTCCTGAACGGATTTGCTGTTGAATAAAGGCTTCTAGTTTGTGATTGAGGATAATATTCATTGGGTTTTCTCCATTGGGATTTGATGAAAATTTAATGTTTTAAACATTTTAGCGTTTGACGGAATTAGATTTTATTCAGAGAAGCGAAGGGGGATCTCTAGTATAAATACGATATCGTGGTCGTACCGAAATAATACTATACACCTACAAAGTTAACGCCTTCCCTAAAAACCCCGCAACAACCGCCTCAACCGAGAAAACGGCAAGATAATAACCCCTAACACCCTCTGTAACCAACCAATGCGACGGCGTTAAGAACTGCGCTGTGCTTGCATGGTGGCATAAT
>JBGTNM010000096.1:0-5660 GCA_041743025.1 Microcystaceae cyanobacterium | reverse complement strand
AGGGGTTTAAATTGTATTTGTTGCATAATTTTTCCCTTGATAGTTTTGTGAAAAGGGTGTAGGAGGTTTTCTACACCCCAATTCTGCAAAGTAAAAGCGGACACTATATTTACCTTCCACCGCAGAGTTTATATGTTCTATGCTCACAAAATCAATTGACCAAAGTACGGAAAAAAACGGTACTTCTGTCTAGAGAAAAATTAGTCTACTTATGCTAAAGCTCTAAGTCAAAATCTGGGCTTGGAGATAAAGCATATTTTCTTGTGTCCGCTATATTTGGTGTATCCGGCTCAAAGGGATCTGTATCGTCTTGAAAAATTTCCTGTGCCAGAGTTCTGCCATCGCCATCGGTATCGCTTTGTAGCACATACTCTAGAACCTGCGACGGCATTCCCTGACGTACTGCTTGGGCGTAGAAAGCTTTGACGAACTCCACGGATGCTTCACTGCTAGACAAAACTTGCATTGTCCGTTCAGCATCTTGGGTAGTCATCCTGGAAATATCCTTGACTCCAGCTTCCTGCCAGATGTCGCTGAAATATTCTAGATATCTGTCATCAAAGTTCTGTTCTTGGGCAAACTTTGCTAGTTCTTGTGCATTGACTTCTATATTTTCAGGCATAGGGTATTAGTGTTATGTATATTAACCTTTGAGAAATTGGAATACCAAGATAATTACCATTAGAAAAGCAATTAATGTCAACATAGAAAGAGAACTTTCTATAAAATCAACTTTGAAAGTTTTTCCATAGCTATCAAAAACACCCTGAATCAGCAAACGTGCCTTTAATAAATCAGCACTAAAAAATGATGACTTTTTGACTTTACCAAGTCCGGGAAATTTGCACTGTTTGAATATATTTTTTCCGTAGCAGTTGCAGACAACCGCTTCTGTTTCTGATAACAATTTTCGTTGCGGCTCAGTTTTCTGCCAGCAAGAGTCTTTCGCCACATCTGCACCCAGTTTACTCAGCGATACCAGAGATTCAAAAGGGTATTTGGTCAACATCCAGAAGTTGAATGTTTTGCCCACAGAGTTGAATTCGTTGGCTGGGAGAATACCACCTCCAAACACCACTTGAGGAACCAGCACAAGAATTGTTAATAGAGGTGCAACACTTTGGTTAGGAGCGATCGCAGAAACTAACAACCCTAAAATCATGCTCCCGAAGGAAGCAAGGAAGAGGCTGAAGTACATTAGAGTTAAAGTACTGTTATCAACACTTAATTTCACCGCAGCAACCATGTAGGCTAAAAGTACTGCTGATTGGTAGAGTGCTAGTAGAAATGCTAACTGAAACTTTGATGCCACATAAGGAACTACACCCAGTCCCGCACTGCGCTCTCGACGGTAAATGGCTGTTTCTTTGGCAATCTCTGCCATAGTTGCCAGTGAGCCAGACATTACAGCCATAATAACTGTGACAAAGAGCATTGTAATTGCCTGGGTAGCATTACCAGTCTTGGTATTAAACAAGTCAGACTTCCACAGTGCAAAGTTCAATGAACCCAAAATCGGCGCTCCCAAAAGCATCAATGCCAAACTGATCCTGTTTTTGAGCAGAATAGCCAAGTTGCGGCGGCACAACACCTCCCATTGTTGGCGAAACTCCGGCTTAATTGGTACAGGTTTAATCATGTTTTGAGGAATCGTTTTTTGGCGTTCGCCGACAAACTTTTTGTAGAAAGCATAAGACTTAAATCCTTCTTCCCATTGTTCAGGCGACAACTGGCGCTCTACTCTGGCGTAAATTGAATCAAAATCTTGAACTTTGAAATAATTAAAAGCTAAAGAAGGAGGTCCAACATAAGCTAGTCTGCCGCCCTTGGCCAGAAAAACTACCATGTCAGCGATCGCTACATTTTTGGTGGCATGAGTAATCAGTACTACTGTACTTCCGGCATCTGCTAGACTCCGTAGTAGGCGCATGATTTGTAATTCTGTGTCTGGGTCAAGTCCTGATGTTGCCTCGTCCAGAAAAAACAGACTGGGATTACTGATTAGTTCGACCCCAATGCTCACTCGTTTGCGCTGCCCACCGCTGAGTCGTCCGATGGAGACATTCTTGCGCCCAGTGAGTTGCAGTTGTTCAAGTACTTCTCGTATACGCTGCTGCCTGTACGATGGCGATACTGAAGTCAGTCGTAATTGGGCAGTATAGTTGAGTGCTTGAACAACAGTTAATTCGGAATGAACGATGTCGTCTTGCGGCACGTAGCCAATCTTGTTTTTGAAAGCGTTGAAATTCTTGTACAGGTCGCAGCCATTAACAAGTACTTTACCTCTAGCAGGGCGTTGTCCATTGAGTGCATCCATGAGCGTTGACTTCCCGCCACCGCTAACCCCAGCAATGACAACGAACTCTTGGGGGAAGAATGATACAGAAATGTTGTTAATCAGAGTTGTGCCTAATATTGGGCTGCTGGATTTTCGTAAATTGATTGCATCCAACCTCATGCGCTCAATTGACAGAGTTTGACGTTGCGTTGCTTGATATATTGGAGTTTTGGCTAGTGCAGAAGAACTAATTTTTATCTCTATGATCACTGAGCCAAGCTGTATCAGATTTCCGTCTGACATTGCTCTGAATTGATATGCTTCTAGCCGAATACCTGCAACGCGTGTACCATTGGCGCTCCCTTCGTCTACCAAATAATACTGACCTTCTTTGAAGACAATCTTGGCGTGTCCTTTATCTACGCTAAGATCGTGAATCACTAAGTTGTTATATTTATCGCTGCCAATACTGAAAGGAGTTTTTTCAACAGTGCATTGCTGAATAGGATTCGTGTGAACAGTCAAATGTAGAGTGAGCATTGCTGTGGGAGTAGCTTTTGTATTCCATCGCCCTGTAATAGATAATACAACAGTTAGGATAAAGCCCTTCTACTTCTTGCTTTCGACCGCTATTCTCATATCTCTACTCCTTTCTCAAGAGGCTCTTTCTCAAGAAGTCCATCATTTTTCAGTTGAGCAATCACAGCTTTTCTGACATACTCGGCTGTAGTTATACCTAATACTTGCGGCAGCGATCGCAGCAAAGCATCTATTTCGGGTGGGAACTTAGCACCAATTGTCCCTACTTTACCACCGATTCCTTTACCTTCTGACTCAAATCCTCTCTTGCCTTTAACTGGTTTTCCCATAACTTTTATTCTTGATATTTAACAAGATAACCTGTAAAATAAAAGAGGTCAAGGATTGAGAAATTATTGACTGAAAACGGGTTTTTAAGCCCGTCCCCGCACTCCTTTCTCAAGGGAGTGCTGACCACAATTCCCCAGCTTAAAGGACGAATCATGGCTAATAAAGATTTTACATCGGCACAAGCCGTTGAGTTGTACATTGGCAATTATCGGTTTGATGCCATCAGAATAATTGAGACAAAAGAGTACCGAATGTCTCAAAGTCAAATACTTGATCCAATTGGTATAAAACGCAACTGGCTGACCCGTTTACAGTCTAGCTTACCTCGTGTGTATCAAACGCTTATAGAGCAGGGGCTAGACCCGTTTACAGTTTCGGCAGCATATACGGTGAATAAAACTCGAATTAGTGCTGTCACAAGATCACTAAAAGACGTTCGGATCATCTGGCGTTACTTTGATAAGCAGGGAAATGATGAAGCTCTTAAACTGGTTGATGCGCTAGCCGAAGACTCACTCAAAAGTAGATTTGAGCAAGTTTGGGGTGAGAGGAGGACACTGGAGGAAAGACGCGCAGATGATTGCCGCATCCTTTCTAACCCAAGTCCTTGGACACGAGTTTTTGAGACTGAGTTTGAGGAGAATTTGGCAAGAATCAGTAACCTCCATAAAAAGGATATTCGCAATGGAAAATATTATTGGGAGTTTATCTATGGTTGGATGACACCTACTGAGCGAGTCAAGCTTGATGAAGTAAATCCTGTTCTAGAAAATGGGCGAAGGAAGAACAAAATACATCAAATGCTCTCCCTTGAGACAAAAGAAAGACTTTCTCCACACGTTAATTCAATCTTGATTCTGATGAAGTCGGCTAACTCTGTGGCAGAATTGCGGCGATTAGTTAGCCGACAGTATGGAATAGACCAGCCAAATTTATTTGATGGCTGGAATATTGTGTAGTTAGCTCAAGAAGGGAGTGATCGCTCTAATACTTATAAACCGTATAAGAGCGATCGCTTACAGATCATGACTAAACCCCTGGATGGAATTGGACGCTTGTTTTCGGCAAATCCATAATTCACAAGGACGAGAGGGTGTAAGGGTAGGGTCTTGGTGTATTCCACTCTTTTCAGGCTCGTCAAATATTTAGATGCGTTTGCCCTGTTCGTTTTAGCGTATCCATAGCTGTGGGAGTATTTTCTGTTTTCTTCAGCCTCGTTCAGATGATACAGCAATTAATAGATTGAAGTCGCTACGCGCGAAACACGAGTGAAGATTAATTAAGGAAAATTTTCGTGTTTAAAAAAACTATTTCAGCGACTCTAATTGCTTCTTTATTGTTACCTAATTTATCAGCCAACGCCGCCATAAATAGAGATACTCTAAGTGGAGGAGCATTAGGCATCGCTCAATGTCAGCATATTATGGGTAACAAAACAAAGGTGATTTGGCGAGTAATCGTCAATGATTCAAGCAAACCCATCAACGCCGCAAACTTTCGTTTTCAAACATCGGATGGAGCATTCAGAGATATATACAGCGCAGTTCCTTCCACAACTGATTATCAAGCAACTGAAATATTTGATGGACTCAAACAAAAAGTCATCATTTCAGGTGAAGCTTATAATATTAGCCTATCAGGGGTTTACCGATATTCTTTGAGAAAACCCCTAAATGTTCAGTGTGACTAAGATATTTTAGATTATAGGGGATAACTTATACTATCCCTTATAATCTCAACATTATCTGAATAAAAATGATAATTTCAAGTAATACTTCCACAACTGGACACATCCGCATTGGTTCATCAAGCTTGATTAATTTTGCTTTTTGGGTACTTCTTAGGGACGGGCTTCATGTACCCTATTTTAATAAACATACTGGTGGCAATCAAATTCTACAGCATCGGGGAATGAATGCCCAATCTTGGTACAATTGGTTAAAACTTATACTAACTCAACATGATAATCGGCTATTTTGGCACGTACCAGACATTACAAAAACAGCAGAAAAAAATGTACAATCATTCAAGCAAATGTTAGATATTAATAGTCAGCAGCATAATGTTGTGTGCGATGAAGAATGGCGTAATAGCCAGTATCAATTCTGCTTGCAACAGCTAACTGAACAAGAACAAGGTTATCAAGAAGCACTGGCTGATTATCCAGGAATAGATTTAAACTTGATTGATGAAAGTCAGCCTCATCTCCTCTGGCAATATGAACAAGAAATTAAAGATTTATTAACTCAACTATGGGATGAGTATCAACTGTTAAAACATTCTAATCAATTCATTAGTAATATTTTGGAAACTCCTAAATCATGGGAAGTGGAATCAAATCCCCCGACAAACAAGTATCAAGAAATTTATCTGGTTGATTATCCCTATGAAATAGAAATGTTTGTCCCCCCTATATTTTGTATTGTGAGCGTTCCAAATTGTCCAACTGATGAAGTTCAATTAGAGTCAAGGATTTTTAGTATAATTACAAATTCTGAACAGAACTTTGATT
>JBGTNM010000095.1:0-3973 GCA_041743025.1 Microcystaceae cyanobacterium | reverse complement strand
TTCTAGTAAGTCAGCTCTTGATAAACCAAGACATTCTGCTGCAATTCCCCATGATTTCCAAGTAGCATCAGTTAGTCTTAGAGAGCGAACCTGACGATAATTATCATCTTTAAGCGTAAATTTTCCTTGGAGATCTCGTTGGCGTTTCACTTTGGTTACTTTCCATGAAATACATGGAATTAATTTAACATCTTCCCATGTATTTCATGGTGTGAAGAATGATCATCTTCTACATTTTCTTCTTCTTTGTATTTTATTTGAGTACTAACTGATTGCTTTCGCCAACAGTATCCATATGTCGGCTGTACCCCTACTTCATACAGTGGCACGAGTTCGCAAACGATTGAATCCTCAACTAAAAATAGCTGGTTTTTTGCCCACTATGTATCAGGCTAGTAATTCCTTAGATAACCGTACTCTAGAATCTATCTCTGAACAGTTAGCAGATGTAGCTACCATTTTCCCTCCTATGCCCAGAGCAACTGCTGTGGCTGAAGCAGCAGAAGCAGGAAAACCCTTAGCTTTGTGTACCAATAAACACAAACCCACTTTAGAATTATTTGATTCCTTAGCTTTAGCGATGGAGAAAATGTCATGAGTCCCAAACCCAGAAAAAGCACCCAACCCTCATCAGAACGTACTAAACTCAGAAATGTTGCCCTATTTACAGATAAGGACAAGCCAACAGTACAGAGTGCATCACCTCAAACTCTTCCTCTCGAGCGCATTGTTACTTTAGCCAGTCAACCTCGACGCTATTTCGACCCTGAAAAACTGGAACAGTTAACTCAGTCAGTCAAAGAACATGGCATTCTAGAGCCATTATTAGTGCGCTCTTTAGATGGCGATCGCTATGAATTAGTTGCTGGTGAAAGACGCTATCGGGCAGCTACCGCAGCCAGATTAACAGAAGTTCCCGTAGTCATCAAAGAACTAACTGACCCCCAAGCCTTACAACTGGCTCTGATTGAAAATCTGCAAAGAGAAGATTTAAATCCTGTAGAAGAGACTGAGGGGATTTTACAACTTCTTGGCATCCAAGAAAATATCGCGATAGATGAGGTGATTTCTAGACTCTATCGGATGTATAACGAGGTCAAAGGAAATGTAAATTCATCTAACCCTAACGTTAGGGTTAACGAGTTTGATGATTCGGTTAAAGCTATTTTTGACTCGCTAGGGCGCATGAACTGGGAGTCTTTTGTCAAAAACAAACTTCCTCTGCTGAAGTTACCAGAAGACATTCTTTCAGCTTTGCGAAACGGACAAATTGAATACACCAAAGCTAAAGCGATCGCTACTGTTAAAGATGAAGCTGCTAGAGCGGAATTGTTGAAGGAGGCGATCGCCAATTCCTTATCCTTAAGTCAAATCAAAGAACAAGTTAACACTGTCAAACCAGTCAAAAAGAAGGAAGAACTTCAAAGCCGTGTTGATACCACTTACAAACAACTGAAAAAATCGAAACAACTCTGGCAAGACCCAAAGAAGAGAAAGAAACTCGAATCTCTGCTGGCACAGTTAGAAAAACTAATTGAATCTGAATCGAATTCTGTGATTAACAAAGCTACTCTAGAGCCAATTTTTGAAGAACCAGATACTGTATCGGATGAACAAGAATTGACAGACCAGGAGTTAGGAAAGGTCTTAGGTGTAAGTAATATCATTATTCGCGATTTTAGAGTGAAAGGGAAAAAGCCTCCTGCTGGTCTGATCAAAAAGTTACAGGATTGGGAGGTTAAAGGCAAGTTCTGGATGAGGAAATCTCGCTCAACCGATTGATAAAACTCTGAAAATGACATCCCATAAAGTAGCATTTCGTTCTGCTGTTTCCAGAACACTTTCCCAAAGTTGCGGTGGTGCTTGTAATAAGCTATCCTGGGCGATAATTTCTTGCCAATTTAATCGTTTTGGATCGGCATCTCGCACACCCGCTTTTTGCATTTCTTCTAGAAAAGCTTCAGCCACAATGCCATATCCAATGGTTGAAGGATGAACGCAGTCTAAACTGAATAAACCACCACTGAAACGTTGACCATTACGAAGCTCTAAACGAAGAACATTGGGAATGGGAGAAAGTTGAAGAAGAGGATGATCGCTAATTCCCTTGCTGCCATAATAATCTCTCAGAGCGCGATCGGGACTATTCGTCAACTCATTTCGCTTAATAGCTAATGAGTCTAAAACCTGACCAATATCAACTAAATGCCAATTTTTTCCTTGTTTTTTGACAAGACTTCCGATAGTTTTATTAAAGTCATCGATTCTTTGGTCAATTTTTTTTGCTTCTTCTTTTTTTAAGTGTTTTTGGAGAAATGGGGAAAAATTGTTAGCGTTAGTAAAGAATCGTCCATAATAAGCAAAATATTTTCCATCAAAAGGTGATATTCCTTGGGTGACAGGAGGAATAGTGATGTGAGGGATTGTGCCTACAAAAACTTTTGTCTCAGGCGGGAGAACGTCTTTAATTTCTGTTACTAATCGCTCAAAATCTTTTTTAAAAACGTCGGGATGAGTGAGATTGAATTTTCTTCTTTCTTGAGGATCGTCTGACACGTCATCCGTTTTCATATCCTCAAGCTTTAAATCTAAAACTGTTCCCAGACAATCGTTTGCTCCTAACCAGATAACAAGACTTTCTAGGGTTTGCTCGGTTTCAACAATTTCTTTTAAATTGCCAATTTGAGTTAAATTGTTTCGCTCATCTCTTAATTTCGGATTGAGAACCCTTAAAGCAGTACGATACATAGGTGCAGCAGGAAGACCAAGGAAATCATCTTCTAACCATCCTTCTTCTCTATCGATCGTTCTCTGGCAATACTTAGCATCAACCATAAAACTATCTACGACCCGAAATCCCCAAACTGCCAGATTATAATAAAACCCTCCATAAACTGCTGGTCGATAGTCAGTCCTCCCTTCGTATAAATCCTCTACATCATCCATAAATCGATCTAATAAGAAAGGAAATTGAAAAATCCATTCAGCCAAGTCAATCTCAGAGCCTAAGCGAGTTCTCGACCAACGCAAAAATTGCTCGATATTTAAAGGAAGTCCGCTTCCAGGAAATCTTGGAATAGGAAAGTCGTTGGGAATTGTTAAACCCATCGAACGAGCAATTATGGCAGGAAAAGACCAATCCGTTCTATAAATAGCTCCACTTTGAAAACCTTGGGCTAGGCTATCTCCGATTGCTACTAATTTAGCCATCTTTTTATTACAGATCGTTTGCTACCTGAAGTTTAGCAATAGTAGCAAGAGCTAAAAAAATTCATTACTTTTCTTAACTAATCAAGCTTGATAGTATTTTTTAGATAAATTAATAGCATCGTTGCAAAACAAATTGTTAACTCTTTGTTGATTAAAATTGGACGGCTAAAAATGGTAACAATCAAAGCTCAACATCATTGGAATAATACTTTTCATCAAATTTCTGCGGGTAAAAAATATCGTTTTCAAGCAACTGGAACATGGATTGATTTATCTACTTATTCCTCTGCAACAGGTTATGAAGATTCCCAACTAAAACCTTTTGAATGGATGAGAAGATTTCCCAAAGCTAAATGGTTTTCGTTAATTGGTTCTATTGAAAAGAAAAAGAACACGTTTTTCGATATTGGTCGCTTGATTGAAGAAAACGAAATTTTTACGGCTACTACTAGTGGAAACCTCGAATGCTTTGCCAACGATATTTGGTTTATGTATTGGAATAATAAAGGAGCAATCGAGTTAAAAGTTATGGAGCTTGAGGAATAGTTTGAGTAAACAACACATACTCCAAACAACAAAAAACCTCGGCGTACATACCAAGGTTTAGTAGGAGAAATCAATGTTGACGAGAGATTAAAGACTATTAGCTGACTACAAAGGAAACTAAAACTAATGCTGAAACTAAGAATGTAGCGCTCGCTGCTTGTTTGAAGTAGCGTTTTTGTTCGTACACGGTGGGATACTCGGCGTAGGACATTTTGGG
>JBGTNM010000094.1:0-12505 GCA_041743025.1 Microcystaceae cyanobacterium | reverse complement strand
GCTCCGCTGCCACTACCCCTCGCTGATTCCTTCCATGTTTTTTTACCAAGTTAGGGGACACCTCAGCTAAACCAATGAGGCGATCGCGGGCTAGGGGAGGGGCTGTTGCCATGCGGAGGATGGGCAAAACTTCAGGATGTTCTTGTAGTGCTTGGGGCGTAATGTTCGTCAAATTGGCTGTCCAAGCTAAGGTGGCTTCAACTTGCGAGCGTAGCACTCAAACGAGTTTCTCGACCTTGCGGTAGGGGCAAATTCCATAAACCAGCGATTGTAGAGGTCAACGGACTGGGCGATATCTGATTTCCATAAGTGAGGTTTGTCGGCGTTGACGGGCAAGATATTACTCCGTAGATTAATTCAGATAAAATGGAAACTTTAGAAACATAATAGAAACATTTAAACATTTTATTGACGCTTAGACAAAAAGAGTGACAGAATCGGTTTAACATCTCAGCAAAAGAAGACTGGAAACATGAAAGTCACTCGACATCGAGAAAAAATTCTGGAGGCACTGCGGGAGTGGTTTCGCATTCACAAACAGGGGCCGACTCTAGAGGAGTTGTGTCAGGAACTAGAAATGCCTCCCCGTCAAAAAGCCACCCTTCAACGTTGGTTGCAGACAATGCGAGGAATAGATGTGGAATGGGATGACCACGTTCCTAGAAGTCTCCAACTCATCAGAGAAGAACCATCAGAACCGGAGATACAGCTTTCTGTCACAGAAACGTTACGTTACCTGGCAACGGGGTTAGCCCAATGGGAACAACAAGAGCCTGAAAAACGCGCCCATCTCCCCAGCGCACTCCGTCTTGGTATGTCCCGAATGTATTTAGCCTCTTTATTACAAGGTGATAAAACTGCACCAGAGAACTTGCCAGAATTTTTTCAATGGGCTGAAAATCCTGTCGTTGGGTGGACACCTGCTCAAGAAATCCCAAACCTTTCCCCTGATGTCACCCTCATTGAAGATGGGCTAGTTTCTGACTTTGCCTATCAGTGGCTCGTGACGGGAAACGACGTGGAAATGCAAGTACAGGAGAAAATTCTTCAAGATGTACTGGAATACTGCCGAGGGCATCAACTTGATGAACAATATCGTGCTTTTCGCAAGCTAATTATTACTCAGCCTGTCATACCCTATCAAGAATACCGTCGCCTGCTGTCAAAAGACCTATTTCGACCCCTGCGGGAGTTTTTACGGCAAGTTTACGTCGATTTAGTCGATTTAGCCGCCGATAACACCTATCATTTTTGTCCTCGCTGTCAGTATGTTCAGCGCCAACGCGCAGATGGTTCCTATGGCTGTCGCCATCAAGCCTGTGACCGACTATCTGCCAAGCTAAAACTTCCTCCCTTACCGACGCTTAAAAAAGATGAAGCCGAAACTTGGAAAGTTGTTACGCCGGGGGTGCATCGGTACGGAACAATCCCAGGGCTATGGGAAATTTACTTAGCCGAAGAACTTTCCAAATTAGGAGTGCGCGTTACCCTCTGGCCACAAATTGATGAATTTGATTTATTGGTGGAGTTTAGTCGAAAGGTTCACTGGGCAATTGATGTCAAAGATTGGTCGTATTTAGATACAGAGCGTTTGCTTTATGTGCAATATCGCTCCGATGTCCAAGAGACGTTTGTTGTTTTTCCCGATACACGAGACGCAGACTTACGCATCAAAGTTAGACGCGAACAGCTAGAACCCACTCTCAAGGGTGTGCGGTTGAAACTAATAAGCGAAATTATGGCCGAAGCTAAAGCAATTTTAAAGAAGAAAAACCATGCGTGACATTTCTAAATGGGGCAAAGAACTACGCACAGCCCTGCGAAATTCAGATGAATTAAAAGAGTATGTGGTGACGATTTTTCCCGATACCGCGTCTAGGGAAATTAAGCGGCTGGCTCGACTCATTGCAGAAGTTGAATTGGGGCTGACATTGCTCTCTGAAGTTGCTCCCTCTGACCCCGCAACTTCTGTATCAGCGTTACTGTTAGGCTATCGCTTTCCGGTTGACTGTCTCTTGAGTGAGGAGAACTGGCAACGGGTACAGAAGGCCCGTTTCTATTTGATGCGGCGTAAGGGACGACAATGGGAGAGGGCGCTTTATGAGTATATCAACCTCCCTGAAACCGTTAAGATTTTCGAGTTAACCGACCCAAACAATGTCCCAAAACAAATTCCTTCGAGCATTTATCCCCGTCGCTGGACACTTTATTGTCAAACCCTATTAATAACCCCGCCCCACCGCCAACATAAGGTCAAATTGGCAACAGCAGGAACTTGGTATGCAAAAATTTCTCATAAAGGTAACTCTCCAGTCGAAATCCCCGTCTCTATTCCCCAATCAGTGGCGAAGCTGGCTCAAGTTCCTTTATTTTCTTTGAAACGCACCCGTCAGAGGGAAAATCCTCCTCAAACTGTTACCTTAGACAACTTGCTGCAAACTGCTCAGGAAATGGACGACCGACTGGCTTCTTCTGAGCATGAGCCAGAAAATTACCATCTTCGTCTTTCTGGAATCGCCTTACAGCTTTACGATGAATCATCTGATGATTTTCAGCCAAACACTCAGTTACAGATTGAGGGACTCATCCATGTCGTCGGGTTGTTGAATGTTGGTAAATCAACCCTACTTGAAGTTTTGATTTACCACTTGGCCAAGCAGGGCTATCGCTGTGCCTTAATCGTCAACGATGTAGTAGCGGCGGTGCGTTTAGCTTCTCTGTTTTCGCACCAACTTTCAATTCCGGCAGCCCCTATTCTTGGAAGAAATCGCTCAGAACACCTTGAAAAAGTCTACGAACCCCTTTTCGCTGCATCGGGCGAGGAAATTAGGCAAGGAGCTATCCATCCTGCCTGGCGTTGGTTTAGCCCTGTCTGTCCCCTACTGGCTTTGGTACAATCCGAGGAAAAATGGGAATTTGGCGCAGAACCTTGTCATCTGCTTTATCAGAAAGTTTCTGCTGGCCAACAAGAAGATGTTAATAGTAATGACGATGATGAAGACGAAATCGAAGACATTGTAGAAAAAGGGCAATACACCTGTCCCTTATATTACCAATGTCCCCGCCATCAGCTAGAGCGAGACATTGCCCAAGCAAACGTTTGGGTGTTGACTCCAGCGAGCCTGATTTATACCCATGTTCCCCGCCAAGGATTTGAGAAAAAACTGACATGGGCTGAGGCCGTTTACCGCGAATGTGACTTTCTCTTTGTTGACGAAGCAGACCGGGTACAGGTGCAGTTTGACGAAGCCTTTGCCCCTGGTCAAGTGTTAGTAGATTCCTCTGGTAACTCTTTTCTCAATAAACTTGGACTCAACTTTGCCAGCACCATTTACAGTTCTGACCGACGTAGTATGGCAGCAGAACTCTTCGCGGCAGGAAAACGGGCCCATGACTTCGCCCAAATTGCTACTGACCTTATTCTTCCTCGGTTATACACTCAACCGGAACTGGTTGAGTGGCTAGGCAAAAATCCCTTTACAGGACGATCCCTTTTTGGACATATTATTCGGGATCTCCTTGATACCTCGGCGACAAAAGACAATTTTCAAACTTTTGGGAAAAAGCTGACTCGTGAGCAGCGTCGTCAAGAGAGAAACCAACGGATTCGGGACGGTTTGCCTTCAACTCAACAACGTCAGCGTCGCCAACAACTCATGAAGGCGGTGGAAGGATTTTTAGAAGATCCTCTCAATCGTCGTCGCGGTGGCGAACTGTCAGACCTTGCCTTCACAGTATTGAGTGCAGAAACTGAACGTGCAGCCTTGGCAGAAGTGGGCGCGTGGTTGAACAGATGGCTAGACTCATTTGAAATTACGCTCAAAGATAAAGCTAAGGTCGAAGAAGTAACGCGAAACTTACATTTTGCCATTCTCACGACCGTCTTAAACGATCGCCTTGGCTTTTTGGTTGACCACCTCAATGAACTGATTCGCAGTCAGATTATTGACCTGCATGATTTGAGTCAAGTTCTGGTGTATCGTCCGCCCCGCGACTTTCTTCCCGTTGTCCCATCTGCGCCAGTCGGTAATATTTTGGGATTCCGCTATACCCGCGAACGTGGCAGTCATAGAGGAGGGCAATTGGAGTATTTCCGCTATGTTGGCGTTGGTCGGTCATTACTGCTCAATTTTCCTACCCTCTGGGCAGTCGATGATTGGGATGGGCCCCATACGATTTTGATGTCAGGAACGAGCTATGCTCCTGGAAGTCCGGCTTATCACATCAAGGAAAAACCCGCCGTATTACTAGAACCTGCCAGCAATAATCAAACAGCAGGCGATGCCGGAATTAGTGAAAGTCAGTTTTGTTGTAGCCCTCAACAAGCGACTGGTGATTTTATCGCCTTGTCAGGACTTCCACAGGCGGCCCGGCGAAAAGCTGCCGAAGATATGGTCAAAGCTATCTGCTACAAACCCGGACAAGCCTCTAGTTTTCTAGAGGAATTATTCAAGACCTTAAAAGACCTAGAACCCAAAAATCCCTTACAGTGGGCAGATCGCCAGCGCATCTTACTGATTACCAATAGCTATGATGAAGCTTCTTGGGTTGAATCTCTTTTAACCCCTCGCTATCAAGTTGAACAAATTGATAGCATTGCTTCTCTGCGCCGTGACAATGCTCCTGCCCATCTAACAGGGATTCGTCGCGGTCAAATTCGAGATTTAAAAAATCTCCCTACCCAAATTGTCATTGCTCCTTTAATGGCACTGGAGCGGGGACATAATATTCTCAATGACAACCGAACCGCCGCCTTTGGCGCAGCCGTCTTTCTCAGCCGCCCCATGCCTGTGCCTGATGATTGGCAGATTACTGTGCAACAACTCAACAACTGGGCACTTTTTCACTCGGAGGATTTAACCCTATGTAATACTCCACCCCCTGAAAATGTGCCTCTAACACTTAAGCAGATTGAAGACCGATTTTATCAATACGCCATTGCTAAAATGCTCGACCTTAACTGTCGGGCGATGTCCTTCCCACAGTTAACACCAGAAGAACGTTCAGTCCTTTGTTGGACTCAGTTGGTGAGCATCTGGCAAATCATCGGGCGTTTAGTGCGAGGTGGGGTTCCCTGTTTGGTTCATTTTCTCGATGTTAAGTTTGCTCCCTTATCGGCTGACAAAGCACAGGATAACGAAACGACTTCCCTTCTAGTGGGCATTATCAAAGAATTGCAATATTTGCTTGATAGTGATGACAAACGCCCCTATGAAAAGACTTTAGGGCGAGCGCTCTACGGAGACTTTTTCAAGGTACTCAAATCAACAAAGGACTTAAACTATGAGCTTTAAAACGATTCTCCCTAGTGCTTGGGAACTTACTCAAGATGCACCCTATGACCTGTTTCCCCTGTCTGTCCCTATTGCCTGGCAACAAGCGGCTAAATCCTTAGCACTTTCTCGTGTAAGACTAACTGGCAAAGGTTATCCTTCTGTTCCTGTCTATTCTCTCAATTCAATTATTTTGGCTTGTTTTCCTCAAATTATTAAGACAGACCCAAAAGGGTGGCAACACTCAGGTGTTCCTTGGATATTCAGCACAGAGCAAGCAGACCTCGATTTATTCCCAGAATTTATCAAAGATTGGCTCAGAGAAGAATTTAGTGAGTGCTTAGGGAATGAGTTAGTGGAAGCTACTCTCAACAACCTAAAATCTTTATATTGGCAATGGGAAAACAAGCCTACTACTTATTCCTTGCTAGACAAATCGGTTTGTTTCCAAGCACTGCCATATTATTTAGCAGAAGAATTTCTTAAAGACCCAACCGTTTTTTTTGGGGCAGAGGATCAATACCAACTTACTTTCTACCGAGTGGTTAGCCTCAATCAAGGCGCAGAACTGATGTCATGGCCTCCCTATCCTGTTACTGTTGCTAAGCACCAACAACAAGTCAGAACGGCAGATATTTCTTTTGTTATCCATTTTAAAGTGCAAACTGTTCCCTGGCGCACTCAACCGATTATCACACATCAACTTTCAATTCGACATTGGATAATTGAACCATTAGAGAAACTTCCCTATCGAGGGGCTACTGCTTATATTGGCGATAATCGACGCTGGCTAGATGGAGTTCGCCAACCGTTCTGCTTTATGTCTCTGTCGATGAAACAGAAAGGCAAAGACCCTAAATGGCATAGAGCTATCAGCGAACTCCTTAAGGTAGATAACCGTCCACTTCCAGACCCTCATACTTTAGCTTCACAACCTGCCTACAACTGGTCAACGTTTGGTTCTCGCCCCAGTGGAATTCAAGCTGCTATTGCTTATGATGCTCGACATCGAGGTCAACCCCCTTGTCTTAAAGGTGTCAGTTCACTGGATTTGGCAAGTTTAGATCGTGCGGTTGAGGCGCGTCTTCCGGTTCATCGAGTCGGAGAAGCCGTTAAAGTAGGCAAAGTGGTTTCTTTTTGGGAGCCTGGAAAGCCCAAAAAGAGAGACGATAAATCTCCTAAAGCTCCTAACGAGTTATCTACCCCCATGCTGCGACCTAAAATCGCTGCACCTGCTGTATTTCGTCAAACTGAAAATCCTTTACAGACGATCCTAATTCTCTGGGAAACCCAAGACTGTAGAGGTGCACTTATTGCTGAGATTTGTCAGCTTCTTTCTCTGTCTTCACAGGGAGAAACTAAAATTTATGAAACACCCAATGGGGGACAAGGAGAAGAAACCCTCTATCAAGGCGAACTTGGTTCTCTTTGGATTAAAACTCAGCACGTTGAAGACCTCACGCAAAAACTCGATATCGATAATTCTTCCATTCCCGGCAAAAATCGACAACAACGGCGCGTTAACTTGTTACAGGAGCGCATTCACCAGATTACTTCAGCCTTACCTACAAATGAAGGGCTAAGCGGTGCTTTAGTTGAAATTAAGCTAAAAACCTTTTTTTTCATCCCAGAATCAGATCCGAAGCTGGCATGGCGGATCGGTGTAATGCAGGCAGGCTATCTCAATCAACACATTCACGCGCTAACAGGCAGTAAAAAAACAGGGGAAAAATATCGCCACAAAAATGGACAGCAACGAGCTAAAAGAGCCGTAGCCGACTTATTACGGCAATTTGGGATTCTGCCTACTCTTTTGATTAAGTCTGAAATTGATGGGATTGAGCAAAATTTATGGCTAACCTGCTTTTATGTTTTGCGCCGCACTCGCAAAACAACAGCTAGTAATACAGCTTTCACCGTTGCCTTGATGGTACGGGTTAATCCTTTAACAGGAATAGTAGAGATGACGACTCCATCTTGGTTTCCTACACAAGGTTGGGTATCCTATCCCGTTGGACTTGGATATCTGCTCACAGAAAAATGGGACCCTGATTCTATTTTTGAGGAAAATACTGTTGAGATTGAACAAGAACAATCATTTAGCACAAAAAAACAAGAACAACAGTTTCTCAATAAATTCGTGACCGACTGTTTACGGGACTGTATAAATCAACCGATTGAAGAAGAAAAGTCCCCCCGCGTACTCTTTATGGCAGAAGCACAAAATGCCCGAAAGTTACTAACTTGGCTGAGAAACCCAGATTTACCAGCCAACAACTTACCTGGTGAACTCAAACTAACAGAATCGGAAAAAGAGCGTTTGTGGGTGGTACGGTTGCGAGTAGCTAACAACGGTGAAGTTCCGGTTGTTATCATCAAGGAGTCTTCTGGTAGTCGGACAAGTGGTGTTTTTCAATGGCAAGATGTGTGTGAGCAACTAGAGAATTCCTCAGACGAATCTAAGCACCGCTCTCTTTACTTGAGCATTAGGAAACCCTTAACGACTGAGCAAAATGTCTTACTTATATCTCAGTCCCGTCTGGATGATGGCAGTAGACAAACCGCTATCCCAAAACCTTTAGAAATAGCAGTTGTTCATCATCCGGGTATTGATGCCACTCAGTTAGCGAGCTTAGTTCACAATCTTCGAGATCGCTGGCCATATTTCGCTGATTATGTTTCTTTGCCGTTTCCTTTTCCCTTTGCCACCAACGCTAAAGAGTATGCGGTAAGTGTTAAAGATTCGGAGGAATCAGACATAGAAGAAGAGGAAGATATTTAAATTATTCAGTTGAGGTTGTTCGATCTGAAAAGTTTAAATGAGCTTCAAGAATAAAGGACTTTTATTTTCTTTTTTTAGAACTGCTTTCACCTTAATCAAAAAAACGGCTTTAATCAAGACTAAATCCTTGACTGCGGTTTTTCTGTTGTTGTGCTTGAAGTTGCTTCTCTAGATAAAGAGCAGAATCCTGAATCATTTTTTGGTCTTCAGGGGTGAACTTAAACTGACTAATTTCAATAATTCCTCCGGATTCTCTTTTATCTGTCGCTACAAAAAGTGATTCTTGACTGTCTTTTTGAGTGATAGTTAGCGTTTTCCCCTGTTTTGAAATAGCATAAACTTTTCCCTGAAAATAGTTTGGATTCTCCTTCGGTTCCCCCAAGATTTTTAAAATATACTGTGCTTGTTCATAAACAGCATACCCTTCTTTTAGGCGTTGAATGCGTTCTTGAATGAATGGCGATTTCAACTCCTCTGCCAATTGGTTCATCTCTTTTGTCTGGGGACTTTCTAACCAAGATAAATAAGCTCTAACTTCTTTCTGCCATTTTTGAAAACGAGAAGCCGCTTGAGACAGTTCTCGGTCAGTATGACTAATTTCAAGCTTAGTTATCCCCATCTCAATCTTCAGAGCGTCAATATCTTCAGCTTTAGCTCCCAACGGATTGAATAAAGAGCGAGGCTTACCCATTTGTTGAAGTTCTTTTTGCTGTCTAAGCAATTGCTGTTTCAAAAAAGCTTTTTGGCTTTCTAAGTCATCAAACTTTTGTTTTAAGCGTTTACCTTGCTCGGAATTTGGTTCACTAGGACAACTCTTTTTCCACTGTTGTACGGCTCTTATCAGTGTTATGAGTTTGGCATCTGTTAGCTGCAACTGTTTAGTTGAAGGCTCTGATTTAACCAGGAATTCTTGAGGGGATTTTACAGAAGAAAGGGAGTTGAGAACAGTAGATTGATTGAGTAATTGATGAGATTTTTGGCTTTGTTCTTCAGTTTTTTTGTCCCTGTTAAAATGTTTTTTTGTTTCTCGTTGTTCTTCTGTTTTGTTGTTCTGATTCAAAAGTTGCTTATTGTCTCGTTCTTCTTCAATTTTTCTTTCTCTATTTAGATATTCCTCGTTTTCTTTCTCTCTGGAAGGAGAAGACTTGACTAAATCTAAGGCATTTTCATTGGTTCGGCTAATTTGAACGGTTACGCCTAAATCTTGGACACTAGCAGTATAAACGACAAATTCCTGCTTAGCGCGACTAGCCGCTACATAAAAGCTTTCCCGTCCAATCGTCAGGCTTTTGGCAGGGGAGGCAGAATAGATGCAGTAATCAGCCGTTTGTCCTTGACTGCTATGAACCGTGTCTACATAGCGGTAATCGCTGTGGAGGAGTTGAGAGGGGGAAACTTCTAAGGTTTTTCCTTTAGTGACAATAGTAACTTGACCCTCATCGGTCAAACCTTCAACGGTGAAACGTTGGCCGTTCAGTTGTTGATAGTCAGGAGTGCGAATGTTTTTAGTAAAGCGCATCCGTTCACCAGGACAAATTTCTAACGGTTGAACTTGATAAACTTCCCGTTGTTTGTATTTGTCCAAAGGAAGCGTGTAATCAACTCCGGCGGTGTCAATTAAGCTGACTGTATTAGCTTCAGGATTAACGGCAGTGACGCGGTAATAGAAGTCTCGACTAAATTGGGATGATTCAGTTTGAAACTTGATGACATCTCCTCGTTGGTAGTGGTGAGCTTGAGTTAGGGCAAATTTATCAATGTCTTTGCGCCGGAGGGTTTGAACAGAAATACTTTCATTGCCTAATACTCCCTCAGCGTTCAAGTCTTGTCGAACCGCAGTGGAAATAGCTTGTTTATCAGCGTTTGTCCCAGCGAGAATTAGGGTTCTGTCTCGAACTTCAGGAGGACGGCTTAAATAATCACAGGCGATTGCCTTAAATCGCTCTCCTTCAGGGGGAATCTGTTGAATTTTTCCTTGACGGTTAAGCTGTTGGTAAGCTCGATTGACGCTATCGGGGTCTTTGTCATGAGTGGCCATCAGGTCAACCACTTGCTTTAATTGACAGTCGCGCTGTCTCAAATTTTGGTCGATGATAGCAGTGGGTAAACCTTGCTCTTGGAGGAGTTTAAAGGGTGCGCCAGCTTCGACGGCAGAAAGTTGTTTAGTGTCACCAACAAGAATCATTCGGCTATTAGTCGCTTGGGCTTTCTCTAAAAGCTGTTCTATCTGCTTGGAAGAAAGCATTCCGGCTTCGTCTACCAAGAGAACTTCATTTTTTGGAAGTCGCTCGTTGGAGGTGAGCAAGTAACTGGTAAGGGTTTGAGAGGAAATTCCGCTTTCGTGTTGTAATACGTCGGCGGCGGCGGCAGAGGGTGCAAGTCCTCTGATTTGGGTAAAAGGAGGGAAATGATGGGGTGAAGCAGGGACAGGGGAATAAGAAGATAGGTTATCTGTAAAAATCTCACCTTGTTTCCCTATAGCATTGTCTGCTTTTGCCAAAAAGTCCCCGTGTCTCGTCTCCTTGTCTAAAATAACTGCGTCAACTAAATCTTTGAGGGCTTTCATTGTATAGGTTTTGCCGACTCCGGCGTTACCTTGGACTAGCACCACCGCATCGGGGCTGGTTGCTAGATGAATGAGAGCCGCCGTTTGTCCCTTGTTGAGATTTTTTGAGAGAGCGATCGCAATAGCCTGTTCTTGACTAGCTAGCGGTTCGCGGCTGTTTCGTCCAGATTTAGCTAAATTTACGAGTTTTTGTTCTCTTTTAAGTTGCTGAGCAGTCGTCAGCCGCCCGTCTTGGGTAGGGACGAGTTGAGGAAATTGAGCGATTTGGGTTTCAATTTGTTTGGCTTCATATTTTCCCTGGCTGTGTCGCAAGCATTCTTTGAGTAATTCATGCTGTTGAAAAGCGGTTTGACGTTCAGTGAGAATTTCGGTAGCTTGGTCGAGCAATTCGGGAAGATAGCTTGAAGGGGGCGGCTGTTGGTCAATTGGCGCTAATCGGGTTTGGCCATTTAAAGCGAGCGCAATCCCCGCTTCTTGCGCTCTAGAACGCCATTCTTCTAATTGTCGCTCTCGGTCTTCTGGATGGAGGTGATACCTTTTTTGGGGACGAGTTTTCAAGCAAAGGGCTTGTTTTTGTTCGGCGGTAGCGGTTTTTCGAGTCAAGCCAAGTTGGGCTAATTCGGCTTCAATTTGGTTGCTGCGGGTAGAGAAGACAGCATCAAATTTCTCTTTGTCTACGCCTGCGAGTTCAAAGGTATGGTCGTCTGTCCATTCAACCGCCCAGCCAATTTCTTTGAGGTTACGGGCAAGTTCGTGAGCGTAATAAGCTCCAATCGTTTTCTGTTGGACGTAGAGTTGAGAATTAGCGACGGCTCTCCATTTTTGATCGGGGCAGAGGGTTTGGTTGAGGATAACGCAGTGGCTGTGGAGTTGGGGGTCTTTGTTCCGGTTGTCATCATGGTGGAAAACAGCGATTTGAGCCGTTTTGCTCTGTAAGAGAAGTTTTTGTCCGCGCTGTTTGACTTGGTAAAAAATACAATGATTCTCGACATATTCCATCGTGGCGCGGACGGCGGCTTGATGAGCTTCTAAAATTTGTTGGTCGCCAAAAACGAGAGCAGCAACGCTGATACTTTTAGGAGCAGACAGAGTTACGTCAGTGCCAGGTCGGTTTTGTCTCTTGCTCTGTTTGCGATAGTTTTGCTGCTTGCGGAGAGGGTTGCCGTCGGGGTCGAGAGCTTGGTAGGCGTTGTAAAAATATTTTTCTTGAATTTGACCGTTTAATCCTTGATTTTCTGCGGCTTTACCTAGCCATTCGGAGTTAGTCAGCCCTTGCCCTTGAGTGTAGTAGTTCTCCTGGGCGTAGTCTTGGGGGTTGGTATAGCATCGACCGACAGTAGCGACCATTTAGGGGCGAGTCTTGGGAAAAAGTAAGGATAAGTTAATTGTACTTTGTAAAAGTACATAAGGTGTGATATGGTTAGCAGCCATTTTGAGGGACAATAGAGAGTGAGTTTGACACCGCCAGAGGCGGTACATCCCGACTTGATTATGGATCTGCTTAGGTACGGCACAATCGGTAAGATAAACAATTCAATTTAAACCAACAGAAGATGGATACAGACATCAATACTTCTCCATTAGAATTAGCTTTACAGAAACGGTTGGATAAGCTTGAGCCGAAAACTGAGGCGCGAGGCTTTCTTAAATTAGTCATTGAACGCCAATCAATACGAATTGATGCAGCTTTAGCAAAGGGCTACAGCTATGAGGAGATTGCTCAGATTTTTGCAGAACAGGGAATTACAGCAAATTAGGATCAAAAGCACCACAAATATATTAAAATAGAGAGGTAACAAAATGAGAATATACAGATGGCAGCAGCTTACTCAATAGACTTACGCAAAAAGATATTAAGTGCCTGGCTTAACCAAGAAGGCTCAC
>JBGTNM010000093.1:0-49559 GCA_041743025.1 Microcystaceae cyanobacterium | reverse complement strand
CTCTCCCGTACCTGTGGTGATAACAAAATCTTATAGATTAGTGTAGGATGGGTTAGACGGCAGTAAGCATTCAAACTTAATTAGAAATTATCAATCCGTCGTAACCCATCTTTCAGGGATTTGTATCCTAGTACACATTTTCCCTCACTATGCCGGAAGAGCCATTTCTAGGGTACATTATAACTGAACTCAGATAAAAACAAGTGAATATGTTATTTTCTTCGTATATTTTAATATTGGATGCAAAGATCCTTAGTCACCATCTCTCTACAGCCGCTTACAGCCTCTATCTAGGAAAGGAAATATTTCACCTTATGGGTCTGGTCAATCTACGGAAGTAGAACTTTAGAGCAAGAAGTGATGGATAGTAAATTAAGTTCAATACCGACCCAGACTACTGAAGTCATCAATAGCCTCTAAGTATTGATTTTTCATCTTACACTTATAAAATACCCAATATCCTCTCAAAATTAACAGCTTTTGCAGAAACCTGTTTTCTCAGAGAAAACGGGTTTCTGACTTGAGCTAATCATCCATCTGCCAAGGTTCGAGTAAATTATTTTCATCGAAGATTTTTTTAGGGCGCAAAACGAGAACAATCTGACCTAACAATGGCACGGTTGGGGCTTCTTCAAACCAGTCAAAGACCAACTCCCCTAATTGTTCTAACACGAAGTATTGATTGATATCCCACTCACAAGCAGCGCGATCAATCACGACTAAGATTTCTTCGGGATTGCCCGGTAACGTGTTAGGAAAACGATCGCTCTGACACAAAATGGCCACGGGATCGCCAACCTTCAAAATGGCTTGCCATCCGGGGAGAGCGACGATGGCTCCCGTTCCTGCATAAGCGGCGATGCCAAACGGTTCGACTAGCTCTAAGGCAGTCACGGCGGCTAAGTCACTTTTCGTCAAAGGCAGCGTTCCCACTACCGGCACCAGACGAGATAGTGCAGTTTCGCTTTCTGGACGATAGAGAGGTAATAAAGGTGCGTTGCGCGTCGGAATAACGGTAAAATCGCTCAATAACTTCTCAATGGCTTCTCTAGCGGTTGGAGATTGGGCAAATTTCAATCCCTTAGCAATCAAGCGCGATCGCTGTTGCAAGTCTTTGAGTTGTCTGGCACGTTTCCAGCATTGATAGGCGACGGCATCTCCTGCTTGCTCGCTAAAACCCGCCGGCAATTGCGACAGGCGCGAAAACTCTTGAATGGCTTTGGCAAAATCTTTGGCCTCATCGACATCGATGTTTTTTTCTTGGGCTAACTGTGCGGCTTGTAAGCGTTGCGCCTGGTTAAGAATGCGAAATTCGTAGAGAATATCACTTTTGGGCCCCAAAAAATAAGTCAAACTCTCGGCGGCAACTCCCCCACTGATCAGAGAGTCATACACCTGCGCGGCGACGATAATCAGATTTTGCTGGCTGGCTTGGAACCCTGTCTGTTCAAAAAGACTTTGAGCGTTATAGCCTGCTTTCTGTAGCTGTTGGCAAGCCCTCCCCCAATCTACCCAATTTCCCGCTTTGTGCAAAAGCGATCGCAACAGTTTGCTCGCTTCTTCCTCTGATAAAACAGTTGATGTCTCTTGTGGCTTGTCATTCATAAGCTCTTATTATTCTCTAGGCTGTTATATAGCTAATTTAAATCATTTGTGAACGATAACACAGGCATCTCAGCTAACAAGCACCGAAGCTTGTACTACCCTATTTATCTTGCCTTTAGACTCGCTATATTACAAAAACTTATTCGATCCCGCAAAAGTCTTCAACAATAACTAATGAAAACGCGATACACTCAAGGGTAAAGGCGCAATCGTCAAATCAATGACTAGTTTAGCAGTTCCGTCTCAACAAAGTGCCCCGAAAGCGCGCATGCAACAATCTCACTTCGCGAGTGACAGTGCCCTCGGTTTAGTTTCTACCCAAAGTTTTCCGGCAATTGTGGGCACGGCAGACATGATGCTCAAATCGGCTGAAGTGACTTTGGTCGGCTATGAAAAAATCGGTGGCGGTCACTGTACGGCAGTGGTGCGCGGGAAAGTCGCCAATGTTCGCTTAGCCGTCGAAGAAGGAGCCAAAACAGCCGAACAATTCGGCCAGCTTGTTTCTAAATTGGTAATTCCGCGTCCTATGCCCAATTTAGAAGCGATCTTTCCCATTGGCAGTCATCTCGTCGAAATAGCTCAGCAGCAGCGCGGTTACAGCCGCTTGAGTAATAAGTCAATCGGCTTGCTCGAAACCAGAGGCTTTCCGGCGATGGTGGGGGCGGCAGATGCTATGTTAAAATCAGCCGACGTACAACTGGCTTCTTACGAAATTATTGGGGCGGGTTTATGTACGGCGATCATTCGGGGTTCAGTGGCGAACGTAGCTGTAGCGATTGAGGCTGGGATGCAGGAAGCTGAACGCATCGGCGAACTCCATGCTGTGATGATCATTCCCAGACTGTTAGAAGATCTCGAACATACTTTACCCGTTGCCGCTTGCTGGCTCGAACAACCCGAACGGCTACCTATGCTGATGCCAAAAACGGTTAAGGAACGGCAGCGCGTTATAGTGGCTCTGCCAGAGTTGGAGAAAAAAATAATCATGCTGAAAAAAACAGATGCAATTGAGGAAAAAGAAACCCTTGAGTAGAAAAGTCTTTTATTCTAAGAACTGACGTGATAAAATACCTAGCTTAACCGTGAAATATTGGCGAGAAGCGATCGCAGTCGCTCAACGGATTTTAATTGAATTGGGACGGCGGCGGCGCAGTTTGATTTTTTGGGCCATTTTTCCCGTAATGCTGTTGCTGCTCAATGGCTACATTCTCGCTGAAAGAATAGCGATGTCTCTCGCTGAAGCGATGACACTCACAGCACCTTCGACGTTGGTAGGGGTAGCCTTGTTTTTTAGTTGTCTGGGGGGGAGTATGGCAACGGTGGTAGCAGAACGAGAACAGCAAACCCTCAAACGCCTTTTTATCTCTCCTTTGAGCGGTGTATCTTATTTTTTGGGTATCTTCCTCGCTCACAGCTTGATTGGGATTGGACAGGGAATTATTGTCTATGCGATCGCGGCGTTTTGGGGAGCAGAATTTAAAGGATCGATCTTACTAGGGATCTTAATTATTTTAATTAGTATTGTTGCTTATGTCGGTGCGGGATTTATCTTAGGAACGCAACTGGCTCGCCGCACTGAAGATGTCAATGCCTTGGTAGCCACCTTTGGCGTTCCTCTACTCATTTTAGGGGGGTCATTTTTACCCGCTTCTTTATTCCCAATAAATTTACTTGAAATAGCTCAATTTAATCCTATCTATCACATGAATGAAATCTTAATTGCAGTGTGGGCAAAAGGAGAGCAATGGCAGGAAATTAGTTCTCAATTTTGGTTGCTATTTTCTTTTTCAATGATCATGATTGTTTTGGGAGGGTTGTCGTATCGTAAAATGCTAAGCATTGAGACATTATTGTGAGGTGGGCAATGCCCACCCTACTCGTTTGGTATTACTATATTTATGTTAGAGATAGAAAATCTTCACAAAGCATACGGCAAACATTCTGTTTTAAATGGTTTAACATTTACGATACATTCAGGAGAAGTCTATGGATTACTAGGGCCTAATGGAGCGGGGAAAACAACGACTATTAATCTTATCTGCGCTTTGCTTAAAGCCACTAGTGGCACGATTAGAATTAATCAGCAACCTCCTTCTAAGTTAACGCAAAGTTGGATTGGAGTAGCTCCCCAAGAAAACTTACTTTATACAACTTTGACCTGTCAGGAAAACCTGAATTTTTATGGCAAAATTTATGGTTTAAAGCACAAACACAGACAAGAACGCATTCGAGAGTGTTTGGCTGCCGTTAATCTTTTAGAAAGAGCAAACAGTCCAGTTGGAACGCTGAGTGGTGGTATGCAACGGCGAATGAATATTGCTGTTGCCTTAGTTCACTATCCTAAATTATTAATTTTAGATGAACCCACAACCGGATTAGATATTGAAGCGCGTTATGAAATTTGGGAGTTAATTCAGCAGTTAAAAAAGCAAGGAATGACCATTTTATTAACAACCCATCTATTAGATGAAGCTCAACGGCTTTGTCAGCGAATTTGTATTCTTAAAAACGGGAAAATTGTAGCAGAAGGAACCTTAGATGAACTCCGAAAGTTCATTCCTGCCCAAGAAATTGTCATCCTTCAAACCCCTGACGAAAAAACAGCCATTCTGCGCGGACAAGAACTCGGATTTCCTCACCGATACTATGGCGGTGATTTGGCTTTTTGGTTGCCCGAAGTCTTAGATTTAAAGCAAATTTTAGACTGTTTTGAAGGGTTGCCTATTGATTCTATTTCTCGGCAATCTGTTCAATTAGAACACATTTATCTAGAAGTTACCCAAAATTCATTTGATCAAGGATTGTAAATTCAATACTAAACCGTCTAAAATACTGTATTAGAGATAGAGATCTTTTTTAGGATATTTTCTTAGGCTTCAACACTTCGGTTGCAAACATAGTAGCAACCGATGGACTTTTGAACAGTGCCAAAGACAGGCAACCCTCTGAATGAACCCGAAGCAACCCTCCCAGAAGAATCCTCAACCCAACGCGGCTGAAGCGCCTGATAGAGAGCAGCCGGACGAGCAGAATGGACAATTCCCTGTTGTCGGGATTGGAGCCTCTGCGGGGGGATTAGATGCCTTCCGGCAGTTGGTGAGTCATCTGCCAACCGATACCGGGATGGCATTTGTGCTGATTCAGCACTTAGACCCCAACCAAAAGAGCCTGTTGAGTGAGATTCTTGCCAGAGAAACCCCAATGCCTGTGATTGAGGTGTACGATGGCGTGGCAGTGGAGCCGAACTGTGTTTATGTGATTCCGCCCAACACGAAGATGGTGATTGCTCAAGGCGTACTCAAACTGACCCCGCGTGAGAGAATTCGTGGGGTTCCTATGCCCGTCGATGCCTTCTTGCTCTCATTGGCAGAAGATCGGGGCAGCAAAGCGATCGCCATCGTGCTGTCAGGAGGCGATGGCGATGGTTCACGGGGACTCGAAGCCGTTAAAGGGGCAGGCGGCATTACGTTTGCTCAGTCTGAGAACTCAGCCAAGGTCAGCAGTATGCCCAACACTGCGGTTGCCACAGGTCAAGTCGATTTTATCCTGCCGCCGTCAGAAATCGCCGAGAAATTGGCAAAAATCAGCCGTCATCCCTATGTCGCTCACCCCGCGCCCGAATCAGCCGTTGAAGCGCTCTCTGAGAATGAAACTGCTCTGCAAACTATCTTTACGCTGCTGCGGACAGCAACCAGGGTAGATTTTACCTTTTATAAACAAACCACCTTAAATCGGCGAATTTTACGGCGGATGGTGCTGTACAGGCTGGAAAGCCTAGAGGATTACGTTGCCTACTTGCGAGAACACCCGGCGGAAATGCAAGCATTGTACGAAGATATTTTAATCAATGTCACCAGTTTCTTCCGCGACCCGCTCGCTTTTGAAGCCTTAAAAAGCAAGGTATTTCCCACGATTACGCAAGATAAAACCCCAGAAATGCCGATCCGCATCTGGGTAGCGGGATGTTCAACCGGAGAAGAAGTGTACTCAATCGCCATTTGCCTGCTGGAGTTTTTGGAGAACCAGCCAATCAAACCCCCGATCCAGATTTATGCCACAGATATTAGTGATGCAGTGATCGAAAGAGCCAGGGCCGGCGTTTATCAGCAAAGCCTGGTCGCGGATGTCTCCCCAGAACGGCTAGAGCGATTCTTTGTGCCGATCGAGGGGGGGTATCAGATCAATCCGTCCGTGCGCGAACTGTGTGTCTTCGCTAGACAAAACCTGGGCAGCGATCCTCCCTTTTCCAAACTAGACCTGATTAGCTGTCGGAACGTACTAATTTATTTTGGCGCGGCATTGCAGAAGAAGATTCTGCCCATCTTCCACTATGGACTGAAGCCAACGGGCTTTCTGATGTTGGGCACCTCAGAAACGATCGGGGAAGCGTCAGACTTATTTGCTTCAGTGGACAAAAAGCAGAAGATTTATGCCCGAAAGTTAGCATCAGCGCGGCTCACCCTCAATCTAGTCGCCAACAATTACCCTAGCGAGACCGCTAACCCTGACCCTAGCCTCAATGAGGCTGCCTGGAATGATCTCGACTTGCAATCATTGGCAGACCGGCTCGTTTTGGATCGGTACGCTCCGGCTGGTGTCATTATCAACAACGATTTAGAGATTCTGCATTTTCGCGGACAGACCAGTCCCTATCTGGAACCCGCTCCTGGCAGAGCCAGCCTCAACCTGCTCAAAATGGCCAAAGAAGGATTGAAGCTAGAGTTACGCACCGCCATCCACCAGGCAAAAAAGCGAGAAGTGTCGGTGAAAAAGCAAGGCTTGCAGATCCGAGAAGGTGAGCAGGTCAGACAAGTCAATTTGAGTGTCATTCCGCTCAGAGCGCGCAGCTTGGAAGAACGCTACTTTTTAGTGCTGTTTGAAGAGGCTTCCCCAGTCACAGTTGTTCAAGCAGCCGAGGCTAAAGAGACTAAATCTCGGCGGGAAAAACAAACGAGCGATCAGCAAGAAAATGCCCGACTCAATCAGGAGTTAGCAACCACCAAAGAGTATCTGCGCTCAATTATTGAAGAGCAGGAAGCTACCAATCAAGACCTAAGAGCGGCGAATGAAGAAATTCTGTCGAGCAATGAGGAGTTTCAGAGCAGTAACGAGGAACTGGAAACTGCCAAAGAAGAAATTCAGGCAGCCAATGAAGAACTCAATGTAGTTAATGATGAATTACAGCGGCGGAACCTCGAATTAATTAAGGTTAGCAGCGATTTGCAGAATTTCATCAGCAGTACTAATATTCCGATCCTGATGCTGGGCAGCGATCTTCGCATCCGACGCTTTACGCCGCTCGCTCAAAGCATTCTGCACTTGATTCCCACCGATGTTGGCAGACCACTGAGGGACATCAATCACAGTTTGAATGTGACGGATTTGGAATCACAGATTTTAGACGTGATTAACACCCTCACGACTAAAGAACAGGAGGTTCAGGATCGCGAAGGGCATTGGTATGACCTGCGAATTCGTCCCTATCGCACGATCGACAACAAGATTGATGGGGCGGTGGTGATCATGGTCGATATTGATGCCCTCAAACGCAGCCTCGAACAGCTTGAATCCTCCCGCAATTATGCTGAAGCGATCGTCGAGACCGTTCGAGAACCGTTAATTGTGTTGGATAGCAACTTGTGCGTGCGGACGGCAAATCAGTCGTTCTATCGGACGTTCCAGGTTGCAGTCGCCGAGACGGAGCAGCACTTGATTTTTGAGATAGGGAATGGGCAGTGGAACATTCCCCGATTGAGACAGATGTTGGAGAAAATTCTGTCCAACGATACCCCTCTGCAAGATTTTGAAGTCGAGCAGGATTTTGAGCAGATCGGGCACAAAATTATGCTGCTGAATGCCCGAATGATGACTCAAGCCGAAGACGGCAAGAGCATTTTGCTGGCGATCGAAGACATCACAGAACGGAAACGGCTGGAGGCAGAACTGAACCAAATCCTGATTCAAGAACAGTCAGCCCGCAGTACAGCAGACGCAGCCAATCGCGCCAAAGATGAGTTCTTATCGATGGTCTCTCACGAACTCCGCAACCCTCTCAGTGCCATGTTGGGTTGGACGCAGTTGCTTCGCCAGCAAAGCCTGGACGAAGCCAGAACCGCTCAGGCACTTGAGGCGATCGAGCGAAGTGCTAGGGCACAAAACCAACTGATCGAAGATCTCTTAGACATCTCCCGCATTACTTCAGGGAAACTCCGGTTGAACCCTCGTCCGCTTCAGCTTGCCTCGGTGATTCAAGCCGCGATCAACGTTGTGAGAGTCTCAGCGGAGGCGAAACAGATTCAAATTGAATCCAGCCTGGAGCCTGCGGCTGAACTGCTCATAGGAGATTCAGACCGTTTGCAGCAAGTGATCTGGAACTTGTTGACGAATGCCATCAAATTCACGCCAACCGGAGGACGAGTTCAAGTTACTCTCGCCTACCTTGACGCTCAAGCTCAAATTACGGTCAGCGATACAGGGCGTGGCATCAGTGCCGACTTTCTGCCCTATGTGTTTGATCGCTTTAGTCAAGCAGATGATGTTCGCACACGCTCAAATCCGGGTCTCGGTTTGGGATTGTCGATTGTGCGGCGTTTGGTAGAGCTTCATGGCGGTACGGTTGGAGTTGAGAGTCCAGGTGAAGCACAAGGGGCAACATTTACCGTGCGGCTACCGCTATGAGCGAGCCTGGAGGAGACGGTATTATTGTCTATGCGATCGCGGCGTTTGGGGGAGCAGAATTTAAAGGATCGATTGCGGTTTAACTTAAATTAAAAAGGGCGAATAGCAATTCGCCCCTACAGGTTTCAAAATGATTAATTTTTAAGCCAATTTAAACGCCGACTTTGACACCCGATAGGGTAGAGGCAAAGGCTTCTTTAAGAAGGGCTGCTTTGTCTATTTTTTCCCAAGGCAAATCGAGGTCAGTGCGTCCGAAGTGGCCGTATGCCGCGATATCCTGATAGAAACGACCGCCCCGTTCTGCTGGAAGTTGGCACAAGTTAAAGGTTTGGATAATACCTGCTGGGCGTAATTCAAAATGTTCTTGGACGAAATCGAGAAGTTTTTCTTCGTTGACTGTCCCCGTACCGAAGGTTTCCACCATGATACTCACCGGACGCGCTACTCCAATCGCGTAGCTAACTTGCACTTCACATTTTTTAGCCAGTCCAGCCGCCACAATATTTTTCGCCATGTAACGGCAAGCATAGGCCGCTGAACGGTCTACCTTGGTGGGGTCTTTGCCAGAAAAAGCCCCGCCACCGTGACGAGAATAACCGCCGTAGGTATCGACGATAATTTTGCGTCCGGTGAGTCCGGCATCGCCTTGGGGCCCGCCAATGACAAATTTTCCGGTCGGGTTGACCAGAAAGCGCGTGTCTTGAGTGGGTTTGACTTCAATATCAGCAAAAGTTGGTTCGACGACAGCTTCCCAGAGGTCAGCTTTAATTTTGTCTTGAACAGCACTGTTTTCAGTCAAATGGCCGATGGTTTCGGTATGTTGGGTAGAAATGAGAATGGTATCGATACCGACAGGTTGTCCGTCTTCGTAGATAACCGAGACCTGAGTTTTGCCATCAGGACGCAGGTAGGGCAAATCACCCGTCTTACGAACGGCTGCTAAACGTCGGGAAATTCGGTGGGCTAAACTGATGGGCATGGGCATCAGTTCGGGGGTTTCACTACAGGCAAAGCCAAACATGATCCCTTGGTCGCCTGCCCCAATTTTGTCGAGTTCGTCATCGCTGAGGGATTCGCGCTGTTCGTGGGCAGAACTCACGCCTTGGGCGATATCAGGAGATTGTTCGTCGAGGGCTACCAATACCGAGCAACTGTTGGCACAAAACCCATTAACCGCATCAGTGTAGCCAATTTCAGCAATTTTTTGCCGAACTAAATCGACGTAATTAACATGAGCTTGGGAGGTAATTTCTCCAGTAACAAGAACCAAGCCAGTATTGACGACGACTTCAGCAGCGACTCGGCTGTGGTCATCGTGGGTTAATAGCGTATCTAAAATTGTATCTGAGATTTGGTCGCAGACTTTGTCAGGGTGTCCTTCAGTGACCGATTCAGAGGTAAACAGATAGCGACGAGTCAATTTTTTTTATCCCCTCTTAATAACAATAACGTTGAAGATTTATTAACCTACAATCATACACGGTTATTTTTGAATTGCAAGAATTTCAATTTGGTGCAAGGTACTCCGCCTTTAAAAGGCGGAGCCTGCTTGCACTTCGTCAAGTTGAGCGATCGCTACGTCTGCTTTTTCGAGATGTGCCGCTTGAGGATTGCCCCAGCAAATGCCAATCGTTCCCGCAGCCCCCGCTTCTTTAGCCATTATAATATCACCTGCGGAATCGCCTACCATTAGCGTTACACCCGGTTCAACTCCCAATTGCTGACACGCTTGGCGGTACAGTTGCGGATCGGGTTTACTCAATCCCTGGTCTGCACCTATCATTAATTGTATATAGCCAGACAATTGATGTCTCTCAACAAATGCTTGAATGTTAGCTGTCGAATCCGATGAAAGAATGCCGAGAGTGAGTTGCGCTTCTGCTAGAAGTTTCAACACCTCCAAACTGCCAGCGAACAGAGGAGAGGTTAACGCATTTCTTTGTAAATACTTGTCAGCTTCACTAAAAGCATTCTCAGCCATTGCCAGTGAGTCAAACCAACCGCGTCCGGTTTCTGCAATATAGGCGGCAGCAGCGATTTGATTTTCCCGGCGGCTTCCGACTGCTATTAACCCAGTTGGATCTAAAGTACCCGCTTGAATGCCAAAAGCCATCAGCAACGGTTCGCCAATGCCTGGAACTTGAGCATCTATCAATCTGGTGCGACGAATGCCCAATTCTCGCAAGAAAGATTGAGAATCTTCTAGCGTTCCGTCTTTATCAAAGATAATTGCTTTGATGTTGGGAAATTCTACGTTTTTACAGCAAATCGTTACCAAAATATTCTCCTGACAGACACAATCCTTAAATTATCAGAGGTGTAGAACTGTTCGTAAACCTTCCTTTACTTCTTCTTGAAAACTTATTCGTGTAAACCTCGTTGAGTTTTGCTAAAATTCGTTCCCGATTATATCGCTTGAATTTTCAGGTAAATTAGGACGCAAGCATAAATACCCTAAAATTCCCAATAAGGGAATGAGGCTGGCTGTCCAGAAAATGATAGGATTATCAATACCTTTGCGCTTCATATCATCCCCTAAAATAACAGGAACGAGCAAGCAAAGCAAACAGAAATCTATGCTCATGACATGAATAAATTTGCTAGTTTGCCACTGATAGAGGAAATCTTGCCAGTTACCAGCAGAAAAGCCCCAAATGAGTAAAATTAAAGTCGGGATTGTTAAAATAACTCCTAACCAGCGAGAGTCTAAAACTTTTAATAATAAGTCTTTTTGTCCCGTAAATTCAGAATTCGGTTCGCGCAAGAATAAATAAGGCAAAATAGCAAACGCACCGACTGCAAACGAGGCAATAACAAAGGGAAAAGCTTTAATTTTTTGTTCTCTGCCATCTGTTAGCAATAGACAAGCATAAATTGCTGGCCAGATTCCCATGAGATTAAACAGAGAAATAATGAACGGATTAATGCCTTCCCAGTTCCCAGTCGAGAGATTTTTAATCAGTTCAAAAGTATCCGGCTGTTGCGGAGGAGCTAGTAAAAAAGTATAACTCGTTAAGCCTATCCACAGTAAGAAAAGTGCAATTTTTCTAAACATTAAATTTCCTCTGGATTAATACCCATTTCTCTTAACTTAGTTGCTAAGCGATCGCTGCGTTGACGCTCTCGTTCTTCTGCTCCATTCCCTGAAACAAATTCTAAAACGATTAAAGGCGCGACAAATTCTTGCCACATCACATAAGAACGGCGAAATGTTCTTCCTAACATTGGCGGTACATTTGACACATAAAACCAGTCAGGAGAAACGGCACCTTTTTCTGGTGGGTCGGTAATTCGCCAATAAATACCGCTATCTTGACCAATGCAAAATTGTTTATCAGGATGAATTTTCTCTAGCGTTTGCCAAATAGATTCTGTTAACAAAATACTCTGAGGATGTTCTTGAAAATTTTTTACAAAAGTTCCGTCCGATTCCGGCAATTGCGTGTGATCGGGTAAGGATTGAGTGGTAATTTTGATAAAAGTAGATATCTTTAACAAATAGTCGGAAGTAATAACTTTTAACTCCGCCAGCGCAATATCTTCGATTCGACAGGATTTTTAAAAGGACGGTTTTCTAAAAGCGATCGCTCGTACTCTTGTTTGAGGCGAAAATACCATTTTGCTTGCGTGTCAGCATCATCAATTAGCATCAACGGCGGATTGTATATTAATCCTTCTTGTTGTTTGATGACCACATCGCGGTCTTGTCCCAAAAAGCGGCGCGTTAGAAAACTTATCAAAGGTTTAAAAATCCCCAACCAGGGAACCGTCCAATAGATACTTTGAAACGCCACACATTGCGTTTCGTCAATGGGTGTGATAGCAGTCATCAAACAAGCGCTGTAGCGATCGCCACGCAAAATTTCCGTTCTGAAACTCGGTAAAGCAAAGGTGATTTCAATTGACACATTATTCCCTAGCAGCTTATAAGGTTTCGCGCTAACCGGCATATTGTAGGGAACGAGGCGAAATCCCAACGGAATCGGTTCGTATCGCTTTTCTTTGACCCGAAACTGACGAGGGCCGCTGCGCCACCACCAAGAAGTGTGGATATAAGGGCCGTGTGCAGGATCCATCAATCCAATTGCTGCCTGATCGATGTGGCAAGCAAAATGAATTTCTTCGGATACGCCGGGTTCAACCTTGCCAAAATCAGCAATGGTAGGAACGGGGGGAAGTTTGGCGGGGTCAATTTTGCTATCGGCGGCAAAATAAACCCAGATATTGCCTTGAATTTCCCGACAGGGATAAGTGCGAACTTGAATACGACTGATGTCGAGGGTGTCGTGTTCAGTTATGGAGGGAATATCGCTACATCTGCCATCATGAGTGTTAAATTTCCAACCGTGATAGCAACAGCAAACGCCATCTCCTTCTACCCATCCGTAGCTGAGGGGAATGCCGCGATGGGGACAGATATTCCGCATGGCAAAGACCTCACCATCTTGCCGCCGTCCCACTAAAATAGGTTCACCTAACATCTTTTTATGCACCATTTTGCCTGGTTTAAGCTGTTTTCCTGGCAAGGCAACGTACCAGAAATTCCGCAATAGGGTGGACATGAAACGGCGTACCTCCTCTTGACGCTTCTGCCAGGGGTTGCAAATCGGTAGTGGTGACATTCAACCAAGGCGGGATTGAGTATCTATCGTAGCATTTCAGTTTCCTAACTTTACTCTCAACAGACACGTTATTTAAATCATCCTAGGCAAGAGCGTTAAACTTGATTGATGAGCATTTTGATAATAAGCAATCTCAGACAGTCAAAGGCGATCGCTTAGGATTGACGATCTATACTGATGCTAGATGGAGACTTACCTATTATGGCTTACAGTGATTATAAAAGTATCGGGGCAGTGGTTAAAGCTTTTCAGATTAATTATACTGAAGCTGACTTAATTCATGAACTTTCTTTCGAGATTTCTGATTATTTTCGCAAAGATCTTGCCACCGTCATGCAAGAAGGCGTAGTAGATAACTCAGAATTTGCCATTTGTGAAAATTTAATTTATCCTATTCTGAAAGAAATTTGGAAGAAGTATAGTAGTAAATTTATTTTATGGAGCCATCAGGCTTTAAATTTTGATAACATTTTATCAGGATTCCCTGAATATATCTTAGCCAGACGTTCCCCACTAGGAAAAGTAGTCTTTGACCAGCCTTATTTGCTCTTAGTGGAAGCAAAACAAGATAAATTTCAGGAAGGTTGGGGTCAGTGTTTGGCAGAAATGATTGCCGCTCAACGAATCAACGAAAATTCAGATATTGCTATATTTGGAATCGTAACTAATGGTAAAGTATGGGAATTTGGTAAATTAGAATTAAATACTTTTACAAAAAACATTCTGCCTTATACTATTTACGATCTTGAGCGTTTATTTGCTGCGGTTAATTTTATCTTTCAACAGTGTGAACGACAATTAGAAAAATTGCTAGTCTAGTAAGGTGGGCATTGCCCACCCTACTTTGTCTCTTTGTGCCTTTGTGGTTAATACAAAATTCATCACAACCTATTTAGGATCGCTCTATGAGTCAATTTTCTATTCAACCTGCCAGAATTAGTCAAGTATTCTCAAATTCTATTGCTGAAGAACTCGGATTTGAACCAGGAGATGCCATTGTTTCTATTAACGGACAAAAACTACGAGATCTAATTGACTATCAATTTTTTTGTGCCGATGAATTTTTGGAATTAGAAGTAATAGATGCTCAGGGAGAAATCCACCAGCTTGAAATTGAAAAAGATTATGAAGACGATTTAGGTTTAGAATTTGAAACGGCTCTTTTCGATCACTTAATCCAATGTAATAATCGCTGTCCTTTTTGTTTTATCGATCAACAACCCCTCGGTAAAAGAGACAGTCTTTACC
This sequence comes from Microcystaceae cyanobacterium, assembly GCA_041743025.1. Lineage (GTDB taxonomy): Bacteria > Cyanobacteriota > Cyanobacteriia > Cyanobacteriales > Microcystaceae > JBGTNM01. The sequence goes on along the minus strand of JBGTNM010000093.1, from coordinate 35,406 downwards.
TCAAAGACGATGACTACCGTTTAAGTTTTCTCTATGGCAGTTATTTAACGTTAACCAACCTACCTAAAAAAGAATGGGAACGCATTGAAAATATGCGTCTTTCTCCGCTTTATGTTTCCGTCCACGCTACTGAACCCGAAGTCCGTATTCGCTTATTAAAAAATCCTCGCGCCGGACAGATTATGGAGCAATTTAAATGGTTTCAAGACAGGCGATTGCAATTACACGCGCAAGTAGTTGTCTGTCCAGAAATTAATGATGGACAACATTTAGAAAAAACGCTTTTAGATTTAGCCTCTTTTCATCAAGGCGAGATTCCTGCTATTATTTCGGCGGCGGTAGTTCCGGTTGGGTTAACGCGCTTTCGTCCGGCAGAAGATGAATTAATTCCAGTGAGTTCAGAGAAAGCAAATGAAGTGATCGCTCAGGTGCAAAAACTGCAAAAACAATTTCGCCAACAATTAGGCACGACATTTACTTGGCTGGCGGATGAATGGTTTCTCATTGCACAGCAAGATTTACCGTCGGAATCTCATTATGAAGATTATCCGCAAATCGGCAACGGAGTAGGGTCAATTCGCCAATTTATCCAACAATTTCAAACAACTGCTAAACTGTTATTACCTCCTCAAATTGAACCTTCTCGCTGCTTCACTTGGGTGGTAGGAAATGCAGTAAAAAAAGCCTTTCAACCGCTAGTCAAACAATTAAATAGTGTTGAAGGATTGACCGTACAACTCGCCGCTTTAAACAGTAACTATTGGGGACAAGAAATTACGGTGACAGGGTTACTAACAGGACAAGATATTTTAGAGAAATTGCAAGATAAAATGTTAGGAAATGGAATTTTACTCCCCTCTCTCATGCTCAAGCAGGGTGATACGCTGTTCTTAGATGATCTGACAGTTGAGGAAGTTTCTCAACGGTTGAAATGTCCTATTTTTCCAGTTGCCGATCTTGAAGAATTAATCAAAACTTGTATTTTATATAAGTAATGATTATCAGGCGGGTTCCCAACAACGTAATAAATTGTTAAATTCTGAGGGCAAACATTAGCAGTATCCTGATAGCAAAGACTGTTAATCATCCTTAATAACAGAGTTCCAATCCATGCTCGACAAGATTTTATTCACCGATTCGGGAACGGGAAATACCCAAGATATGCTCAAATTTTTGATGGCACTTCCAGCCATTAAAAGAGCAAAAATCAACATTCTGCACGTTATTCCTCCCCAAATCTCCTCTGATACCCTTGCAGCTAAGTGGGAAGACGGCGGAAAGATTATTGCTGGACTGTTGGAGAAATTACAACTCGAACCTGGTCAAGTCTCGACTATGCTGCGCCAAGGCGAACCCAAAGATACTGTCCTTCAAGTCGCCGCAGAAATCGATGCCGACTTGATCATCATGGGATCGCGAGCGCTCAACCGTTTAGAAGCGATTCTGGAAAACTCCGTCAGTCAGTACGTTTTTCAACTCACTAATCGCCCCATGTTGCTTGTCAAAGACGATGTTTACGTCAAAACCATCAAGCGCGTGATGGTGGCAATGGACAAGTCGGCGGCGGCAGATTATGCTCTCGATCTCGCTCTATACCTGCTACGTGACTATTCTGGTGCGGAATTAATTTTAGCGCGAGTCAACCCCGACCTCAAAAAAGAACTGCTGCCCCTGCCGAAATCGGAGGTAGAAAACAACCCTATCCTCGCCCCTGCCGCCACTAAAGCTAAGCGGATGGGCGTTCCCTATCGTCTCGTCGTTACAGGGGGAAAACCTGGCGAACAAATCTGCAAATTGGTAGAAGAATACAACGCCGATCTCCTCATATTAGGATCGCCTGATCGCCGTCCGTCAGTTGCTCGCAGTTTGCCTGATCTCGATCGCTTGCTGGGAACTTCTCTATCGGATTACGTGCGCGTCAACGCCAATTGTCCGGTCTTATTGGCCCGTCGCGAAGGATAACTTGATGGGGTAAAGGGGAAAGGGGTAAGGGGGAAAGATTGCTCAATAAACCTCTTGCACAATTAAATTTTCTCTCAATTGGGGTTCCCTGTTCCCTGTTCCCTTTCTACCCAAGAAACCCAAAATAGCGCAATCCTTCTAAAACCCCTTCAGCATAATAACCTGTTGCTAAATAGCGATGGTCAGAGGGGTTGGCAAGATGCCAATCGCGCAATTCTACTCTCGCATTGCCGACAATAATCCCTTTTTCGGTTCGACCCTCAAATAGGGCGCGATCATTGCCAGAATCCCCACAAGCGACCGTATTATCTGCCGAAATTTCCAATTTTTTGCGTAAATATTGCATTGTCTGCCCTTTATTGCCATTTTTCGGTAAAATATCCAAATCTCTACCGCTACTGTAAATGATTTGTGCGGACAATCCTCTCTCTTGGAAGCAAGATTGAATTGAGGGCAAGACAGTGGTGGCAGCTTCCGGTTGTAAATAGTAACTCATTTTGAACTCGCGCTGATCTTTTTGAGGTTGAGGGATCAGTGGGGGAAATTGGGCTAAAATTTCGCCAATCAACTGCCGATTCCAGCCGTCACAGAGGTATTTTGACCAATCTGAGTCAGGAGTTGAATCACCACTGACATAAATTTCCGTACCGACCGAGGTAGCGATAAAATCAGGATCGAGTAAAGGACGTTTAGATTTAAGGTGATGGTAATAGTCTTCGAGAGAACGACCAGTAATATAAGCAATTTTGAGATTGTAAGCTTGTTTATGCTCTATTAATAACGAATTTAAAGCGTTTAGAGCTACATCATCGCCAACGAGGGTATCGTCGAGATCCGAAACTAACAGAAATTTTCTCATATAATAACAGGGAACAGGGAACAGGGAACAGGGAACAGGGAACAGGCAATAAAACACTGATATAGCAGTTCTCATGTTAACAATCTCTGTGATTTTTGCAGACCTAGATATTGGGAAAGGAACCCTAAAATTGAGACATTCCGTCAACTTTTTGGCGTTTTTTGCTTAATCTCCAATGATTACCGATTGAGAAACAAAACCGTTGCGCCTCAATCTCGTGAGGCTGGGGGAGTTTTTGGGTATGCTAAGAGAGGCAGATATAGCAGATCGCACAAAGTTAGGACAGTTTTAAAAGTTTAAACTTAACAATCAGCTTGGGTTTGACTTTTGCAAAAATGCTTTCTGCTATAAGCGATCGCGCTAACGGTGAATGTTGGCAAGATCGCTCTTATTTCTCTCCAATTATCCCTAATATGACCAGCAAGATAGCCCCTCCCGCCATTGCCCCCCAACTCGAACAACAACGCCAAGAATTCCCCGGACTGGCCAACAAACTGTACTTTAATTTTGGCGGACAAGGGGCGCTGCCGCGATCAAGCTTAGAATCCATTATTGATGCTCATAACTTCCTTCAGCAACAGGGCCCTTTTTCCTTGCGTGTCAACCAATGGGTTCAACAAAAAATAGAGTTACTCCGCAAAGATCTCGCCAACGAACTGGACGTTTTGCCAGAAACGATCGCTTTGACGGAAAATGTCACCAATGGCTGCAATGTGGTTTTGTGGGGACTAGACTGGCAAGCAGGCGATCGCATTTTACTGACTGACTGCGAACATCCCGGCATTATGTCCATTGTTAAAGAGGTCGCACACCGATTTGGCGTAGAAGTGGCAACCTGTCCCATGCGAGACACTCTCAATGGCGGTGACCCCGTTGCCCTTATCGAGCAGTATTTGACCCCTCAGACGCGATTGGTCATTCTCAGCCACGTCTTCTGGAATACCGGGCAAGTATTACCCCTGTCCGATATCGTGCAGGTTTGCCACCAGTATCAAGCCGGTAACACCCCTGTTTTGGTTTTAGTGGATGCCGCGCAATCGGTCGGCTGTCTGTCTCTCAATTTAGCGGCGACAGAAGTTGATTTTTATGCTTTTACCGGACACAAATGGCTGTGTGGCCCGGCAGGTGTGGGAGGATTGTACTTGCGTCCTGCCGTCTTGGAAAGGGTTCGCCCGACGTTTATGGGTTGGCGGGGCATTGAATTAGACGACCAAGGACAACTTCTCGGTTGGCAACCCGATGCTAGGCGCTTTGAAGTGTCAACTTCGGCCTGGCCTCAATACGAAGGACTACGGGCCGCCATTCAAGTGCATAAAGAATGGGGCAGTTCGCAAGAGCGATACGACCAAATATGTCAATTGAGTGCCTATCTGTGGCAGGGATTAAGCGAGATTAACGGCATTAAGTGCCTCAAAACTTCACCCCCCCAAGCGGGTTTAGTCTCGTTTCAGGTGACAACGGGAATGTCTCACGAAAGGCTAGTACGAAACTTAGAACGGCAAGGAATGTTAGTGAGAACCCTGCGCGACATAGATTGTATTAGGGTTTGCGTTCACTACTTTACCTATCCGGCTGAAATTGAGCAATTGATAGAAGCGATCGCCAAGTCGATTTAATCTTAAATTCTGGTAAATAATCCACATATCCGTAGGGACATGGCATTGCCATCCTCTACACCTATTCCTATTCAAAAATAGTTACTCTAACCAGCCAAAACACGATTTTTCAGAGGGACGAGAGCTTGATGTAGAACACTTGGCTTGGCATTGAGATAAACCTCATGACAATTACTCTCGTTATATCCAACCACAATCGCGCCGATGGAACTACCGATTTCAGGATACATTTCTTCAGTCATTTCTCCTTCATCCAAAAAGTCAGGGATTTTAATCAAGCCTTTCACAGAAGATTCGCCAATATTGACAAAAACTCCGAAAGAAGCGAGATATTCAACCTTACCTTGCACAAACTGACCTAGTTTGTACTTTTTTTTGATTTGTACCCAACTCTGACTATTCATGATACTCACTGTGGCTTGAGGACTCGTGGAAATTGGTTGAGGAGGGGAAACAAGTGTTGAGGGACGACTATTTCAATCCGCTCGCACCTTTCTTTCTGATCATAGCGAGACTCAAGCAGTTTGAAATACTGGTCGTAGCTTGCTCGATCAATAAAAACCTCAAGTATTCCCTCTTTATAGCTTCGATTAAATTCTTCGGCAATGCTTCTGTCATTTGAACCAGCAAAGTAGCAGTTTCCATCAAAATAGGGAGGATTGTAGGGAAAATCTTCTGATTTGAATCCTTGTGTCAATAATTTCTGCCCTTTTCCCTTCTGAGGAGCTTTGTAAATTGTGACTGTTTGGGCAGATTGTAGCTGACTGGGCTGCATTTATTGACATCTAGTTATATCGAGAACTTTTTGACTAGATCTGTAAGCGATCGCTCTGAGATTCCCGATTTACCTTAAACGGCTAGAGATAAGGGTAAAATCGCCGCTCCACCCCAACCACTACTGGGAACTTTCAAACTTAAATTGTTTGCCTCTGGAGATACATCAAAGACGATAGTGATTGTCTTTTGCAAACCTGGCTGAATCTCACTGACCAAAAACTCAACAGTTTGATCTCCACTCATTTGCAGAGCAGTTATGCCATTGTTAGAGACACTATACTCACGTTCTTGGGAGTCGATTGCTGATGAATTGCTCTATCTTTTTCCCGGTACACAATGACCGTAAAGCTACGAGTTTTCATCGTGTTTTACCCTCAAAACTCTATTCCTACAAAGGCCGATAAACCCGGTAGTTAATGTTGGGGAAGATGTTATCAATGACTTCCACCTTTTGTAACCAGCCGGAATCGATTTTACCCGCGTTGATGTCTTCATAGAGTTTAGTGAAGCGCAGGACGTGCGATCGCGTCCGCCGCACCGCATAGGGAACCATTGTCCCCGTCCGCATGATAAACGCCCAGTCTGACGACTGTGCCAGCAACAATTCTCGCGCCGCTTGATTGAGCGCTCTTTCTTCTAATTCGTCAGCAGCCTCGTGGGCACTTAACTCAATCATCCGTTCAGCCGTTTTGTGCAAGTGGGGATAGACCCAAGCGTTGGTATCGTTGAGCCAATATTCGTGAAAGCCTTTATAACCCCAACTCGACTGAGAGGGACGGCACACCTGTTGCGTGGGATGGCTTTGCAAATAGTCTGCTAAATGCGTCATGTCCAGCACGTTCTGGTCGTACCAAGCCTTTCGGAAGAGAAAATCAATAAACAAAGGGCCTTCATACCACCAATGCCCGAACAACTCTGCATCGTAGGGAGAAACCACAATCGGCGGTCGCTGCATGATGCCTGCTAAGTGTTCAACTTGGCGTTCGCGATTGTAGAGGAAATTGCTAGCGTGTTCGGCCGCTTTTTCCCGCGCCCAATAAGGGTCGTAGAGTCCTTTGTCAGATAATCCGGCCTGGCGGCTGGTGATTTTATGATACTTAATGCCAATATTCTTGCGCTGGCCGTTGGGCATGATGTAGGGCTTGATGTATTCATAGTCAGCTTCCCAGCCCAAATCTTTGTAAAATTCCCGATAGACAGGGTCGCCAGGATAGCCCACCTGCGACGACCAAACCTGCTGTGACGATTCTTGGTCGCGACCGAAGGCTGCCACTCCCGTTTCGGTGAAAATGGGGGCATAAGTGCCAAAACGAGGACGAGGGCGAGCGTATAAAATGCCGTGGCCGTCTACCAAAAAGTAGCGCAATCCCGCATCGGCCAGCATTCGTTCCAAACCTTCATAATAGGCACATTCCGGTAGCCAAATCCCCTTCGGCGGGCGGCCAAAATTTTCTTCGTAGTGTTCGCAGGCAACTTTGATCTGCGCCCAAACCGCTTGCGGGTACATTTTCATCAGGGGCAGATAGCCGTGAGTCGCGCCGCAGGTCATGATTTCTAGATTATTGGAATCGAGAAATTGCTTAAAGGCTTTGACAAGATCGCGATCGTAGGCTTCCCAAGTCTGCCGCACCTCCTCAAACTCTTTGGCGTAGTGTTCGGCTAAATAGCGGATATGACCGTTATATTTGTTGTGTTCAATTTCTTTTTCGATCAACTCCTGTAATTTAGCTAAGTGATCATCGTAGCGGTCTTGAAGGAGTGGGTCGCGCAGCATCGCCACCAATGGTGGTGTCATGCTCATGGTCATTTTAAAATCAATGCCGTCTTGCTTTAAGCCTTCAAAAACCCGCAACAAGGGAATGTAAGTTTCGGTAATGGCTTCATAGAGCCATTCTTCTTCGAGAACGTAGTCCCTCTCTGGATGTCGGACGAAAGGGAGGTGAGCGTGCAGGACGAGGGCAACGTAGCCAAGAGCCATAATCTTTGGTGAAATTTTAGTTTCTTGTGTAAAGTTTAAAATGATGAGTAGATTTTATACTATCTTAAGATTCTCAGGCGAAAAACTTACGCCCACTAAGACAGCTTTTCTCTCATTGTAAGCCTTTTGATATAAACTTCCTGTGCTAGAACCCCCTAACATCCAAACAACTTCTCAACAGACACCCCCCGTGCCAGGGTCGATTCAGCTTTTGTTGTTTGTCGATGAGCGTCCCAGTTCCCAAGATAATATCGAACAAATTCAGCAGTACTTCCAAAGTGTTAAGTCGGATTATCCTTGCGAGCTACAAGTCATTGAAATTAACCGAAACCCCCATTTGGTCGAACACTATCGATTGGTAGCGGCACCCGCTTTGGTTAAAATTTCTCCCGAACCCCGACATACCCTAGCCGGAAGCAATCTCGTTCACCAACTCAAAAAATGGTGGCCGCGCTGGCAACTTGCCACTCAAGAGCAGCAAGCTAATGCCGAACGTGAGGGCGAAGCGCAAGAAACCTCCTCAACAGGCATCAATGTCGGCTATTCTGCCGAATTAATGCGGCTCTCAGATGAGATTTTTCGCCTCAAGCAAGAAAAAGAAGAACTGCTCGGACAGCTAAAATTTAAAGACCAAGTCCTGGCCATGCTCGCTCATGATTTACGCAGTCCTCTGACTGCCGCTTCGATCGCTGTAGAAACCTTAGAGCTAGCCTATCATCAACCCGATACCGAACGCAACATACAACTGCGCGAACAACTCTACCAGCAAGCTCGCCGTCAATTTCGCGTCATGAATCGTTTGATTACCGATATCCTGCAAGCGTCAAAAAGCATGAACGCTCAGTTGCAAGTGCATCACAGATCCCTGTTTCTTCAGCAGTTGTGCCAAGAAGTGCTAGAGCAGTACAAGGATTTATTTCAAGAAAAGTCTCTCACCCTCGTCCAAGATATTCCCCAAGATATTCCCCAAGTATATGCCGACGAAGAATTAATCCGTCAAGTCATTGTCAATTTGTTAGACAATGCTATTAAGTACACGCCGGCGGGAGGAACGGTGACGCTATCTATCCTCCACCGTACCAACCAAAAAATCCAAGTCAGGGTTTGCGATACTGGGCCAGGTGTTCCCGAAGAAAAGCAGGAGCGCATTTTTGAAGGACATTTCCGCCTCAAACGAGACGAAGGGAAAGAAGGTTACGGATTGGGACTGTCATTGTGTCGCAAGATTATTCGCGCCCATTACGGGCAAATTTGGGTCGAAAGTGTGTTAGAGCAAGGCAGTTGTTTCCACTTTACTTTGCCTGTATATCGCTAAAATTACTGTAATAAGGTTAGGTTAACCTCCTTTCTAAGGTTCATCCCTCGTCTGAAACGACTTGCTTTTATTAAAATCTCCTGAAACAAAAAAAGAGGAGTATAATAAAGGCGCAAAATTTCCTAAATTTAATAGATGTTACCATTTTTTCTAAGAACTTTAGCACTCATATTTGCTGTGGTTGTCGTTTACGTATCGTGGTCGTTCAACAACCCTATTTTCTCATTGATATGTGGTGTTGTAGTCCTATTTGCTTTATTGTGGTTAATTGAACTAGTCTTACAAAATAGTTACTATTATGGGTTAATGGAGGCTGAATTAAACCATTATTCTCAAGCAGTAAGGCTTTACCGAAAAGGGAGAAAAGTAGCTCAAAAAGAAGAAGGCAAACCAATTCAAATTCTTCTGAATCAAAAATTAGCGTCTCTTTACGGTCAAGTAGCAGAATCTTATCGCCAACAAAAACAGACTAAACAAACCCTTAAATATTACCGATTAGCCAGCTTTTCTTATGAAGCAGCCATTAATCTAGGGGATAATTTGCCAGAAACTCGCTCAAATTTATCGATTATTTACTATAATTGGGCAATACAACTCTATGAAAATCATAATAACGTCACAGACAAAGCTAAAAATAAAGCGAAAGCAATTGCAATTGCGAATAAAGCACTACAATATATAGTAGTAACGTCTACTGCCCAACCAGTAACGCCTACTGCCCAACTCTCAAGTAATGATATTAATTTACTGTTAACTCAAATTGACGCTCTCCAGGTGTAGTTTATGAAAATTCTTGTCGGAATCAACCTTTACAGCACGCCCCATTTTTGTAGTTCGGCTAGCTTAGATAGAATTCAAGTGGGTGGGGAACAGAAATTGGTTATTCGGGGTGATGACAGTATGGGAGGCGTACTGCCTGTAGAGATCGATCCTTGGACTCCTACCCCCCACCCCCAGCCCAAAAATCCTCGACCAGCAGAATAACTGCCCCAGCCAGACTGAGCGGGATGTAATAAGAGTGAGTTAAGCTAGATAAAATCTTTACTGACTTGCTTGGCCCCGCCGTCCATGAGCCAAACTCCGCCGTCTGCACCCTCTCCCAATCTTAGCCAACTGCTCACCCAAGCTGTCCAAAACCTCGCGAAAGGACATCTCGGTAAATCGTCCCTGAAAAAAGGGGCGCGGGTTCCTCAACTGCTAGTACGGGAAACCCCTCAAAGTCAACCAGAAGTATACTCGCTATTGGGCGATCGCTATACTATCGGGCGCAGTTCGCGATCATGCGACATCACCATCCTCAACCCCGTTGTCAGTCAAGTTCACTGTTCCCTACATCGAGACAAAGACCGCCCTGGGCAATTTCTCCTCAAAGACGAACACTCCACCAACGGACTCTATCTCAAGCGGCAGCGCTTAAAAACGCTCCCCCTACAACACGGCGATATTATTACCCTCGGGCCGCCAGAACTGGCTAGTGCTGCCCAGATGACCTATCACAACCCGCCGCCCGCTTGGGTGCGCTGGATTCGCTATTCTCTCTACTCAACGGCAGGAATGTTGGGATTGGCGGTTTTGTGGCTGGGGTGGGAGTGGAGTCAGATCCCTGTGCGTCCGCTCCCGTCAGGGATCAGCGGCCCGGTAGTCGTCTATGCCAGAGACGGACAGACCCCCCTCAGTACCATCGAACAAGACACCCACCAGGAACTCAAGCGACTCTCAGACTTTTCTCGCTTCCTCCCTAAAGCGGTCATTGCTTCAGAAGACAGCCGCTTCTACTGGCATTTTGGGGTCGATCCCTACGGCATTGCCAGGGCGTTAGTTGCCAATCTTCAAGGCGGTGGCATCCGTCAAGGGGCCAGTACCCTCACCCAACAGTTGGCCCGCAGCCTCTTTACAGAAGTGGGGCGAGAAAATACAGCAGGGCGCAAGTTGCGCGAAGCGATCGTTGCCTCAAAATTAGAAGCAGTTTACAGTAAAGATGACATTCTCAAAGCTTATCTCAATCGAGTTTATTTGGGAGTCGGTAATTACGGGTTTGAAGACGCAGCGCAATTCTATTTTGAAAAATCTGCTAAAGCTTTGACGCTCTCGGAAGCGGCGACGTTGGCGGCGATGTTACCGGCCCCTAACCTCTACAATCCCGTCCAAGATTACGATACCGCCGTCGGACTCCGCAACCGCATCCTCAACCGCATGGTGGTGTTGCGAATGGTAAGCGAAGAAGAAGCCGCCCGCTCTAGGCGATCGCGCATTGAAGTCAGCCCCAAAGCGAGAAAAGCCCTCTCTAGTAACTTAGCCCCCTACTTTTATAGCCACGTTTTCGAGGAATTACGAGAACTTTTAGGCGAAGATCTGGCAAAAGAAGGCAATTTCATCGTTGAAACCGGATTAGACCCCAAATTACAAGCCAAAGCCGAACGAGACTTGCGGCAAGCAGTCAGCACCACAGGCTCACAGTTGCGCTTCTCCCAAGGCGCGATGGTCGCGCTCGATACTCGCACGGGGGAAATTCTCGCCTTAGTGGGTGGAGTCAACTATCAGCAAAGCCAGTTCAACCGAGCTACCCAAGCCAAACGCCAGCCCGGATCGACCTTTAAAGTCTTTGCCTATGCTGCTGCCATTGAAAGAGGCATTTCCCCCGGAAAAGCTTACTCCTGTGCGGGGGTATTCTGGCGCGGACAGTCCTACAAACCCTGTGAGCGCAGTAGTGGTGCGGTGGATATGTATCGGGGACTAGCTCAGTCGGAAAACGCGATCGCCCTGCGAGTCGCCCAAGATGTCGGTTTAGAGCGCGTGGTCGACATGGCGCGGCGTTTGGGAGTACATTCCGATCTCAAAGCCGTTCCAGGCTTGGTCTTAGGTCAAAGTGAAGTCACGGTTTTGGAAATGGTGGGGGCCTACGGAACCTTTGCTAATCAAGGACGCTGGAACCGTCCCCACGTTATTCGGCGCATCCTCGACGGGGGAGACTGCACCGATTTTAAAAACCCGCAGACCTGTCGGGAAATCTATGCTTTTAATAAAGATGAGTCAGCCAGAACACAAGCCATTTCTGCCAATGTTGCTCAATCGATGACGGTGTTGCTGCGAGGAGTCATTCAAGGGGGAACCGGCAAGGCGGCAGCAATGGGACTGGGGGAAGCAGGCAAGACGGGAACGACTGATCGCGCTGTAGACTTGTGGTTTGTGGGCTACGTTCCCAATCGCCACCTAGTCACAGGCATTTGGCTGGGTAATGATGATAGTACCCAAACCCATGGCAGCAGCGCCCAAGCTGCGGCGATTTGGGGGGAATTTATGCGTAATTGATATATTAATCTGGAAAGTGTCTATATAATCAATAGTTAGGCTCCATTTCAGCTTCTATTGTTGCTATTGAAGCAAAGTTGAAAAGTTAAAAGGAGAAAATAATGGATGACCATGCCTTAAAGCAAGAAATAGCCAAAGCTGACAAAGCAATTAACGAACGCGATTTTGATACTGTCGCCAGTTGCTATACAGAAGAAGCGGTATTGGTGATTAAGCCTGGGACGCTGGTGCAAGGTCGTGAAGCTATTAAAGTGGCTCATCAGAAAATTTCTGACTACTTCAACAATAGTCTTAATGTGTCACAAGGTAACATGGTTATTATTGAGGCAGGAGATATAGCGTTGGTTTTGTCGAAGACTTATATTGAGTCTCCTGAAAAGGTAGATTCAGAGTTTTCCAGTGAAAGAGAGGCAATTTACGTCTACAAAAAGTCTGCTGATGGAAAGTGGTTGTGTGCTATTGATAATTCATACGGCGTAGAGCTATTAGAAACAAATACTTAATAACGCCTATGCACATCGACCACTGAGAGTTCAGCCGTTACGATGCAAAGGTTATCTGCGGCGGGTGATTGGGAACGTTATATTTACTGGATAAATGTGCGGCCCGTTTCAACCTAACTACAAGTGGTAATACGCTTGAGGAACGTTGAATATATTTTCAGAACCAGGAAAATTATCTATGTCCAACATGGTCTAACCATTCGTAAGCTTCGTAAAGTAAAAGTAGTGAAACGGCTAATACACTACAGCCAAAAGGCTTCAGAGGAAAGGATATGGGATATTTATACTCATTTTTAAAACTATCAAAATGTAAATAGGGAAATTTGATTTATGCAAGAATCCTAATGATTTCTGCTTGAAATTGCTGGTTATCATCCAATTGCCAACTGTTAATCTCTTTTGCCTTTCCCTGTTGCACAGAAACAATTAAATAGGAATATTGGGGCCAGGCAAGAGCGCGATCGCTCTGGGACGGAACGGCAGGCGCATCGGGGTGAGAATGGTAGATACCGATAATAGAAAGGTTGCGATCGCGGACTTCTTTTTGCACCTTTAATAAAATTTCTGGCGCAATACTAAACCGATTGCGCTTACTTAGCACTTTTTCGGGAGGATTCGCTAAGAATTCAGGCACTACCTTACTCCAATTATTATTGGTTTCTCGAACTTCAATTAATGTTCTAAGCTCATTTTCAACCGTTCCCAGTAGCAAACCGCAGCATTCTTCAGGATAAATAGCTTCTGCGTGTTGGGAAATTTGTTGGAGATGCACTGACATTACTTCAATCACGAATAAAATACCGATTCATAATTCATAATTCATAATTCCCCCGCATGATAGGAACTGCGTACCAGAGGGCCGGAACGAACGTGAGAAAACCCCAGAGATCGCGCTATCTCTCCCAAACGCTCAAATTCTTCTGGTGTCCAATATTGACGCACGGGGAGGTGTTCGAGAGAAGGACGCATATACTGGCCCAACGTCAGGCGATCGCACTGAACTTGCCGCAAATCTTGCAGCGTTTGCCTAATTTCCGCCTCCGTTTCGCCATGACCTAGCATTAATCCTGATTTGGTTGGAATAGAGGGATTGAGTTCTTTAACCCAGCGCAGGACATTAAGAGAGCGATCGTATTTTGCCCCTCGCCTTACTGGGCCTTGCAGGCGTAGCACTGTTTCAATATTGTGGTTGTAACAAGCCGGTTCTGCTGCAACAATTGTGACAACGCGCTGTCTCTGCGTGGTTTCTCCTCCCTGTCCGCCCCAAAAATCGGGCGTTAGCACCTCAATTTGCGTATTGGGGTTTTCCTCTCGTATCGCTTCCATTACCTTAACAAACCATTCTGCCCCCCCATCTGGTAAATCATCTCTCGCTACTGACGTTAAAACCACGTAACGCAGTCCAAGTAACTGAACTGCTTCAGATACTTTGCGGGGTTCGTCAGGGTCTAGAGGCATCGGCGCATGACCTTTATCTACTTGACAGAAGCCACAAGAACGGGTACAAGTCGGCCCCATCAACAAAAAAGTAGCTGTTTGGTTGGCATAACACTCGCCTCGGTTAGGACAGCGGCCTTCTTCACAGATAGTATGGATGTTGCGTTGTTTAATGATGCGCTGTACCGTAGAAAGTTCACTTGCCTTACCGATAGAACGTTTTAACCAAGGAGGAAGGGCGGTAATTTCTTCGCGCCATTGATGGTATGTTAACTGAGAATTTGACATAGTTTGTAGGGTGGACATTGCCCATCTAATAATTAGCAATTTTACCTAATCTGAATCTCTACTTCTCGATCCAAAATAAAAACCAAGAGCGGTACCAATTAAACCCGTTTGAGAAGTTATTATAAATGTTATTAAATCTTTGGCTAAAGTATTATTTTTTTCAAGCGTAACTGCTCGTTTTTCATCCACAACAATTGACATAATAATTAAAGTTATAATAAGAATAAAACTCCCCACAAGCGTTCCTGCAAGAATCCGAATTAAAGTCGTTGCCAATTGTGCGCGAGTTTGCTCCTGCCTTTCTTCAAGCTTTATTTCTGTATTTCCCTGGGATGGCAAAAGCAGTCTTTCATCAATTGGCTTAAGGCTTGGAAACAATTGATTGGCTGCTTCTTGTGGAGAAATTTCAGGAGAAGAACTAAGACTGTCTTCAGGGTTTGTCGGCATTACTTAAAATTGAGAAATGCTAGATTAGGGTAAAAAAAGTTCAGTGACAGATTTATTTCTGTGCGCTATCAAAAGTCTGCCTCCCTGATTCGTCGTAATATCGCGAAGATAAACCGCAGTCGCTACTGCTTGTTTTAAGGCGATCTCAGGACTAATTCCTTCTTGTTGTGCCAGCCAATTGATAAGATTAGCCACTTCTTCATCAATTTCAATATCATTATGAAGAATTTTTTTATTTTGTCTTTGAGCGATGTCATAGACATTTCTTTGAGCAGGATCTTTTAGGGAATAAATATTTAAGCTTGCAATTTTAGGAGTATCGTTTTGAGGAAAATTGGTTGTCATTTTGTACTCTCCTATTAATTCTATTCGTAGTATAGCAAACCTTAATAATTCCTCGCCGATTTTTGAGACAATAGACGAGTCAGTTGCCAGCGAAAAGAACGCCGTATTTTTAAAATCATTTTATGCAATAAATTCTTCAACACTTGCAGGCGATGACGAGGAGTAGGCAGGCGGAAAATATATGCCAACCGCCGAATAATTGCCGCCAACCACCCAGTAATCTTGAGAAAGAAACTCGTAACAACTGCGTCACCCCGTCCTAATGCCAGCATATCCCCTAAATGGAAGTAGCGAAACGCTTGCAACGGTTTTCCCTCGATTATTGCTGCCAAATTTTTCGCCGCGCAACTCGCCTGTTGGTAAGCTGCTTGTGCTGTTGCAGGAATTAGTGGGTTAGTTGGACAAATTTGCGCTAAATCTCCCAACGCAAAAACGTCGGGATAATCTACCAGTTGTAAGGTTGACTCAATCAAGAGTTTGCCTTGTTCATCATGCTGGCAATCTAGTGCTTTAATCCAATCTCGGACTTGCGTACCTGCTACCCAAATCGTCAAGTCAGTCGGCAGGATAATGTCTTGTTCCTGGCGAGTAATCGTAATGGCATCTTCGATGATTTCTTTTACATTAGTTTGTAAGTACACTTGTACGCGACGCATTCCTAACGCTCGGTAGGAAGCTGAACGGACTTTTTTAGAGAATCCTGTCAAAATATCTGGATTACGTTCGATTAAAAAAACTTCTCCGCGTTTTCCCAAACGATCCGCCAATTTACACGCTAATTCGACTCCATTCGGCCCCCCACCAATCACAGTCAACCGCAGGCGTTGGCGTTCTGATGTTTCTAAAACGTGAAGCTGAGTGTGTAAATGTTCGACATCAGACAATGTCCGAAAGGTGAGTGCATGAGTTTTTAAACCGGGAATGTTCGCCCAACAATTTTGATTTCCTACGGCTAGAATTAGATAGTTATAGCAGAGCGTTTCTCCACTTTTAAGACTGACTTGACGTTGTTTAAAGTCGACATAGGTGGCTGCATTTTTACAAAATTCGATAGAAGTTCCTGTCAGTAATTTTTGATAAGACGGCGCAATTTCCCAACGCTGTAATTCACCAGTCACTAATTCATACAGTAAGGGAGTAAATAAAAAATGTTCCTTGGGTTCAACCAAGGTAATATGATAGCGTCCTGTTTTGTTTTTTAAGGAACGACTGAGCGATAAAGCAGTATACAGTCCGCCAAAACCACCACCGACAATACAAATTTTAGTTAAATCAGATTTCATTATTAAAACTCAAAGTAAATAAACTCAGAAGGAATATTAGCTGCTAAGAGGAGCGTTAAGGCTAATAAAACAGGAGAAAGCCAGCGAGAAAGCAAAAGTTCATACTCAAATTTTTGTTGCCAAACTGCTATATGTTCCATGACCAAAACGCCAGTCGATAGAATCAAAACAAATCCTAAAGCAGCGAGTTCATTGACACTATAGGAACTCCATAAAGCTTGAAGGTTAGATAAAGAATAAGCGCCTGGTGTAACAAGAGTATGTAACTTAGTAAACAGCCTGGTACTGTTCGTTTCCATGAAAAATAAACAGCCAAAAATAACTGAACCAAAAGTTAATCCCCAAGAGATTACTTGAGGACGAGGCACATATTTACCCACCCAACCATAAAAAGGACGGCCAAAATAACGTAAAACTAATAATAATGCGCCGTGATAAGCTCCCCAAATAATAAAATTCCAAGCTGCACCGTGCCAAAATCCAGATAGTGTAAACGTCAAGAATAAGTAAAAAGCTGCCCATTTTTTGTTTGAACCCATTAAAGGCAAAAAGACATAATCACGGAACCAGGTACTAAGCGTAACGTGCCAGCGCCGCCAGAATTCATTAATACTTTGCGAGGTATAGGGAGCGAGAAAGTTTACCGTTAGCTTAACGCCTAAAAAATGAGCAAGTCCTAATGCTATAAAACTATATCCTGCGAAATCAAAATAAATCCTCAGTGTAAACAAAAAAGCATAAAACCAAACTGTCCAAGCATTATTAGCAATAGTGAGATCAATAAAAGGAGCAGTATTATCTGCCAGAACAAATTTCATAAAGATTCCTAAAGAAATCCAGCGCAATCCCGTTTCAAAATTGTCTACTGTAAACTTAAAACGGAAGGAGTCTAGTTGAGGAAATAGATCGCGGCGGCGTTCAATTGGCCCGGCAACAATCTTGGGGAAAAAGGCCATGAAGTTAGCATAATTTAGAAAAGTAATAGGTTTCTTTTTTTTGTCATTAAGCGTATCAACAGCGAAAGCAATCATCTCAAAGGTATAAAAAGAAACGCCAGGAGGAATGCTTTTAAATACGGGCAAGAAAAACGCTTGATGCCAATCAGTGGGGATAGATACGACTAATCCTAAAATGTTGTCAACAAAAAATGTTAAATATTTAAAATAAGCGAGGATAAAAACATTAATTGTAATGAGAATGCCTGTGACAAGTTTGGCTTTCCAACCTTGAAGGCGCAAAATTAATTGCAACATCAAATAGTTGAAAATAACCTCACTGCCAAAAATAATAAAGCTTGAACGACTAGCATTGGAAAATAATATCAGTGACATGACCAAAAGACCAATCGTGTCAAAGATACCTTGCCAGAGATTGAGGGACTTACCAATCAAGCGCACCGTAAAAAAAGGAACGCTAAATAAGATGAGTACCCACCAGAAAGAAAAATCGGAATAGTTCATAAAATGATGAATTACAAATTATAGATCGAGGGAGAGGATATGGATTTCCTCAACCCTTTTTAATTCATCGAAATATTCTTTATTTAAAACGTCCCCAGAGATTGCCCCAGCCTTTATTATCACCAGATGCTGCTTCTGCCAAAGGCGGTTCAATGTCTGAAGTTTCGACGGCTTGTTGCTTGTCTAAAGCGTCAGCAATATCATAATTTTCGACTAAGTATTGGGAGGCTTTTTCGATGCTTTGGTAGTCCCAAAATAGGGTATCAGGAAGCTCAAGTCCGAGCCAATCTTCTAAATCTCCGACTAATGTTACAGCATCAATTGAATCGAGTCCATAACGGGTTAGAGGTTCGCTGACTTTAATAGTGGCAGCATCGAGAGATAATTGTTCGGTTAACTGCTTCACCAGCCAGGATTGCAGTGCTTCAACTGGCGTTTTTGGGGGTAATTCGTCAAGCTTGAAGCTGGAGGTGTGAAGTTGCATAGGAACGATCCTCTTTTGATGGTGATTGAGCAAGTTGGATTGGAACAATGGAAAAGATCTTATCTTCTTTATAGAGTTTTAGCAGTTCTTGAGCGACGTTTTCGAGATAAGCTTCAGAGATAAAATAAGGTAGGGGTCTTAGCGATCGCAACAGGCGATGCAGACTCAACACCAGCCATTCTCCTTTGGCAAAAAATTCACCCAAGATAGTGCGATTGTAAACCCACATCTGCAAACAGGCGGCTGCGGCATGGAGGGTGCAGTATTTTTGAGCAATTTCAAACAACTCTGGCGATTGATCGTGACCAAATTCAAATTTAGACCGAGCGATCGCTTCGTCATGAGCGTTGACTTCCTCTAGCACTAGGTTGCCCAAACGCATGACCGTTTCTAGCACTTGGGCATTAACCTCTGTCACTCCTCTCAAATCTTCAAGCTGTTGTAAGGCAATTTCTAACCCTTGCAAAACATCATCTGCACCGCGTCCAAACAATTCCAGTTTTTGGGGATTAAAAGGAGGAAGGGGCTGTTTAAGCGAGAAAATCGTCTCCAATCGCGCCTGCATCTCTATCATCGTCTGCACTTTGCGACGAGAGCGATATTTCGTCATAGGACGCAATTGTAAGATTAAAGCGTGTAAATTAACAGTCGTGCTGCCGTCAAACATACTAATGATCGAATTATCCCTCAGTAGCTTTTGAAAGATGCCGTAATCGTGTTCTTCCCGCAGGTAGAAGCGAGAACCCAACACAACATAAACCTCGTTCACCATTTTTTCTAACTGCGTGGTGACGAAATATTTTACCACCGCCGCCCAGACGCTAAACTGTTCGGGGATAATGTGAAAGCCTCTAGCAGCACCAATCGTTTCACAATCGCAAATTAAAAGGTCTAGAAAGGCATCGACGAGGGTTTTGCGAGGTTGAGGGAGATCGAAGACGGTTTTACCGTAGACGACGCGATTGAGGGCAAAATTAAGCGTCGTCCGCAATGCCGTATCTGCCGCACCGTGAGAGAAAGCCGCGCAGAGGGTGCGGGTAATTTGAAAGCCTTTGAGTGCGATTTCTAAGCCATCTCCTTCGGCTTTTAGGCGCATTGAATCAGGCACGAAGCAATCTTTAAAGCCGATGCCACTCATGTCTGAGGCTCTTATGCCGTGAGTGAGAATTTTCGGCAGGTTGTAATATTGGTTAGGATCGAGTTCTCGCTTGTCTACCATTAATAAAGTGAGGCACTTTGGGCCGCCTGCGGGGTCGGTTTTAGCTAATATATAGGAAATTCCTGAAATTGTCGCTCGGTTAATCGGCCATTTCTCTCCATTAAGCAAGTATCCTCCCGGAACTTTGATGGCAGTTAACTCTCCTGCCACTAAGTCTGCACCGTGCGCTTTTTCGGAGTATCCCAGACACATTGTCCCATTCTCATTTCTAATATAGTGGGAAAGCTTTTGTTTTTGTGCTTCGGTACCTGCCATCCAAGTGATAAATGACCAAAACAGTGTCGTAAAAGCAACCCCAATCGTCTGATCTCGGCGACTCAAGACACGAACAAAGGCGACAAACTCCTCAAAAGAACTAAATTCACCACCACACTCCACCGGGACGTAATAATCTTGCAACTTCCAATGATAGAGCCACTCAATTTCTGCGTGGGGAAATTCCTCACTCTCGTCAATTTCGATCACTCGCCGGAAAGACAGGGGACGCTCAGGATTGAGGGGATCTCCTAAGTCCTTTTCGAGTGCTTCTGCCACCCAGTATTGCTTGAGTTCGTACATTGAGGTTCCCCAGGGTTGACGGTTGCTAGAGGCGATCGCTTTTAACTCGCCATCTGCCTCGCAAATTTACCAAAATTAACCGCTATTCTAACGGTTATACACGCTTGAGGCAAGTCCTATTTCGGCAATTTTAGTCATTAAAGTAGGGGCATAATGTATTATGTCCCTACCCATTTTTATATCTCACTCAGTCGCAATCTGCTGTATGTCTCAATTCACTGCCATTTCTCCTGATGAAGATATTGTTTTTCCCCCTGGTGACTTATGGAGTGATGAACCTCCCTTGGAAACCGATCTGCACCGCCGAAATCGACTTACTAATTCGCCTTCTAGAATGGTACTGGCGAGAACAGAACGATTTTTATGCATCGGGTAATTTAACCATCTATTACAGTCCCAATCAACGTAAATCAGAAGATTTTCGCGGGCCAGATTTTTTCGTCGTTTTGGGATGCGAGCGAAAAGATCGTAAAAGTTGAGTCGTTTGGCAAGAAGATGGACAGTATCCCCATGTTATCGTCGAAATTTTATCTGACAAGACGGCAAATGTCGATAGAGGGTTGAAAAAACAAATCTATTAAGATACCTTTAGAACACACAATTATTTTTGGTTCGACCCGCAAACGTTAGAATTACAAGGATTTCATCTAGTTGAGGGTCAGTATCAACCCCTCAAACCGACTGAGCAAGGTTGGCTGTGGAGCCAGCAGTTAAGTCTTTATTTGGGGATTTTTGAGGAGAAATTGCGCTTTTTTACAGCTAAAGGGGAATTAGTGTTATTGCCGGAAGAAGAAATGAGTCAGCAGTTAGAACAAGAACGCCAACGTGCTGAACAAGCAGAACAGGAACTCGAACGCTTAAAAGTTTTGTTAGCGCAGAGAAATTTAGAATAGTAGGAGAAGTTTATGAATATTACTCTAACACCAGAACAAGAAAAATTTATCCAAGATCAGTTACAAAATGGCAAATATATCACAGCCGAACAAGTTATTACTAAAGCTTTACAACTACTAGCCGAACAAAATGAGGACTATCAAAAATGGGAAGAAGAAACCCGTCAAAAAGTTACTATCGGCTTGGCGCAACTTGCCAGAGGAGAAGGCATTGATGCAAAAATTGTTATTAATCAATTAAAAGACAAAGTTCGTCAAATTCGAGACTCTTAAGCATGAGCATTTGTCTAATTTCTCCAGAAGCTAGTCAAGATTTAGATAAAATCTTTAGTTATTTTACTAGCCGTAATGTCGATGCAGGAGAACGGTTTGTTTTAGCTTTTGAGAAAAAATGTGAAAACTTAAGGCAGTTTCCTAATATGGGTCGTAGGTATGCTGCGCTCGCTCCGTCTTTGAGAGGTATTCCTCTTGATAACTATATTATTTTTTATCGTGTTATCGATGATAAGATTGAGATTGTCAGAGTAGTTAGTGGTTATCAAAATTTAGAATCGTTGTTTGAATGAAGAACAATACGAGTCTAATCTCTAGTATAACGTACCTAAAAAGGTGCGTTACGGCGGATGGTGAAATCTGGTTATTTTCCAAAAATTGTTGCCGTCTAACACACCCTACTGGATTGACTTGAAAGTAGAGGCATTTTATGAAACACCTCTACCACCCATCAAAAGGGATTGCTATCGTTCAGAATCTGAAATTAATGGTTAGCCTTGTCCTGCTTCTGTTTTTTAGCAAGCCGTTTCTTGAAAAATCCACCAAAAGCGATCGCTGTACTGGCTCCCAAAATGGTTAAGGGTTCTGGAACGGCACCGACAGGGGTCAATTCTGCATCAACGGTAAAAACTAAATCCGTGAAACTATTGTCAGTTGCTCCTGTCCGAGTCAAATCCTCGAAGGCAAACAGAGTCTTGCCATTGCCGACAAAAGAAATCACTTGATCCAATTCTCCTGGATTGGCATCGGAAATAGAAAAGAGGGGAGAGCGTAAGCTATCGTTTCCTGTCTGTGAAGGATAAAAATTGCTAGGATTAGCATTAAAGTTTGCCAGCGTATTATTAGGAACAATAAAAAATCCCAGTTCTGTTCCAGCCGCCAGGGTAAAAGGAGTTGAGGTTGCAACAGGATTGATATTTCTGTCATCAAACACTGAAGTCGCTGAAGCCAGCGCAGCCGTTGCCCATGCTTGCTTGTTGTTGATGGGGTCGATTCCTGTGACACTAGCAGTGGGGAAAAAACCGAAATCAAAGAGAAAGCTGCCGAAATCTTGCTGGAATGTAAAATTTAACGTGGTGTTTGTGTTTGCGGCTCCAGGTACAACGAAGGTTGTAGCAGTCGTCTCGAAGGCAGGGTGATTGAGATTTAAGCTGTTGAGTATTCCAGTTAAATTGGTGGTTGGCCCTGGAAAGTGAGTAAAGGTATTGGCGGATGCCGGTAGAAGAGGCCATACTAACGCAGAAGCTAGCCCTGCGGCTATAGTCATTGATAGTCGCTGAATCATGTTGATTAATCTCTCAAAAAAGATACTTTCTACGATAATAGAACATCAGTGAAATTTATCGCGTATAACTTACGCATAACTTTCTATTGCTGGAAAATATTGACTAAATCTTTATAATACTCGCTGTTTCTTAAACTTTTGATAAAGCTCTTCAAGGATATTGCAGCTAGGTTAGGTGGGCATTGCCCACCATTTCCCTCTAAGGAACAATCATCACCGGACAAGGAGACAGGTTAATCACGCGATTGGTGACGCTTTCGGCTGCCCCTTCCGTCGTTAACCCCAGTCCCCGGCAGCCCATGACAATTAAATCGGCGTTAACTTCATCAGCAACATCACAGATGGTAAAAGAAGGCATCCCTTCGCGTTCGATGACATCCGCTTCAATACCCTGAGTCGCGAACATCGCTTGCGCCCCTTGCAATAGCTTAGCCACTTCTTCCTCAGAGGACATCACCCCGGAAGGCGGTTCTGAAGCTTCGCCACTTGCCTCTTTCTCGACGACTGACAGCACCACTAAACGACTTTTGTAAGTTTTGACGATATTGGCAACCGTATCGGCTGCCTCGCGGGATTCGCGACTGTGGTCAATGGGAAACAAAACGGTTTTGAACATGGCTAGATTGTAAACTCCCTTATAAGCGCTTTGAGGCGATCGCACCTCAGAGCCTTTTTATTTTCCCATTTATATTTTCTCGGCCAACTGTCAATATACTCAAATAATCTTTGTTGTTCTTTATACCTCTAAAACCACACGTCCGACAGGGTAGGCAATGCAACTGAGAATGTAGCCGCCTGCTTCATCGCTAGAAGTGAGTGCGTCGGGTTGACCTTCATAGCGGATTTCGCCAAACACTTTTTTGACTTTACACGTACCACAGGCCCCATTACGACAGCTAGAGTCGAGCGCGATTGTCTCTTGTTCTGCGAGAGCCAATAGGGATACGGTTCCGTCGCTCGTGACTTCTTGAACCGATTGACTGAAGACAACCGTTCCGGCTGAAGCAGGAGTAGAAGTAGGCGGGGCCTTTTTAGCAGCACCAAAACTCTCTTGATAGTAGTTGTCCATCGGGAATTTTAACCCCGTGAGTAAGGCTTTTACCCCCTGCATGAAGCTATCAGGGCCGCACACATAAACAGTGCGTTCTCGAAAGTCTGGCGCGATCGTCTCTATCATCGTTTCATTGAGCCGTCCTGTCAATCCGGGCCAAACTTCTGCCGCCTCTGGGCGAGTTATCGTAAAAACTAAGTTAAAATTCGCATGTCGAGCCGCCATCAGTTCCAATTCTTGCCGAAAAATTAAATCGCGGGGACTGCGACCACTATGGAAAAAGAGAATATCTCGCTTGGCCGCTGTATCCAAAATCCAGCGCGACATGGACATCAAAGGCGTAATGCCACTTCCGGCAGAGATAAATAAGAGTTTTTGGGCATCCGGGCGATCAGCGCAGGTAAATTTCCCGTAAGAACCACTCAGCGTCAACTCGCTACCGACATTTAAGGAATCATGCAACCAGTTGGAAACCAGTCCCGATGGTACATCAGCAATATCCGGTGGCGGTGGAACTCGTTTGACAGTGATTTCTAGCGTTTGAGGGCGTGAGGGGGCAGAGGAAATAGAGTAAGAACGCTTTATAGATTTTCCATCGATATTAAGCTGGAGTGTTACAAATTGTCCGGGTTTATAGTCGAATAGCAAAGGAGGCTCGGCTACCAAGCGAAAGGTTTTGACATCAGCCGTTTCTTCGATAATGCTGGCGCAGCGAACTTTTATCTCCCCTTGCGTCCAGGTAGCAGGTGAGAAAGGCAGAACGTTAGGCGGTTCGGAACCATTGGCAAACTTAAGTGTAGGCGGCAGAGGCAGAACGGTAGGTGGTTCGGAACTATTAGCAGATGTGGGAGAGTCGTCGCGTCGGGTTTTCCGAGTTAGAGATTTAATGTCTTTGAGCGATCGCCGCGCTCGTCCTTGCGGTTCCGGGGAAGAGATTGCTGCTACTGTTGAGCCTTGAGGGGGTTTAGGGAGTTTTGCGGGTTTAAACTTCGGTTTTCCGGTACTGGGCAGGCCGTCTACTATTAAAACAAAATCTCCCATGCGGATAATGTCGTCTGTCTCTAACCGATAGGGGCGATCGCTCTCTGCTGCTTCATCGTTATACTGAGTCTTACCTTTGCCAGTCAAGTTGCTAAAGTAGTAGTGACCGTCTTCGATATAAATTTTGCCCTGCACTTCCTGAACTTGGGGACTAGGAAGCACTAAGACGCAAGCAGGTGAACGGCCAATCAAACATTCCTCATGGTTAAGGCGATCGCTAGGAAGTTCGAGTTCTTGGCTTTCGGTGGGGTGTTTCGGGTCGAAAAGTTTGATTTTCAGCATGGGGCGCAACTGATATCAATCAGTTATTAACCAAATTTTGACACTTACGGCAAATTGTGACTTAATGCCATAGATAATAGGGCGAACGCAATTCGCCCCTACCGGTTACTTGTACCTCACCCACTCGCAAACGGCTGTAAGCGGGGGATGAAGCTAACCTACTTTTTAATATTCCCCAAAGGCACTCAAAACTATCACCCAAAACACAGTGTCGTCAATTCTTCTAATCAATTTGACTGCCTGGGTAGCGAGGAAGCGTGTCGTTGACATTAAACCAACTGAGGCGATCGCAGGTGCGCCACTCAATTTGCGGCACAATTTAGTTAGAATTCTAGCAATCTACTAGCAGCAAAATGGGGTTACTTGAGCAGGCGAAAAGACTCAAAAAAGCTGTTCGCATCTGTTGAAAGGGTATCTGTATTCTTTTGTCCAGCAGCGAGGACGTAAACCCGTTGCTCGATGAGATACAATCGAAAGCCAATGATTTCAGAGCCATCCTTCATGGTCAATTCTAACCCTGGATATTGTTCTCCAGTCAGAGAGCGATCGCTGATGGGCGTAAAGTTCGTCCTCGCGATAATCCCCTCACGGACTGAGGCTAACAAGGTGCTAGGATTGGCTAACTGATCTGGTGTTAGAGAGTCGGAATAGGCAGCCACAAAGCGGTAGGATTGGGGTTGAGTCGAAAACACTTCAAAAGCTAACTTCCCTTCTGGCAAATCGAGTGTGATGCTTTCCTGACTTTGTACGATTGCTTGCGGCATCCAGACAGAAAACCCGCCTGCTTGAAAAATGTATTTCTGCCAGCGCAATTGCCCCTCATCGACTGTTAATAATTGAGACGGGTGTTCAATCAAGCCAGCGTCTTGCTGTTGCTGGGTTTGCTGTTGTTGCAACCGTTGAATTTCTTGATCCATCAGACGTTGTCCGTCTTGGAAGAAGGTGGGACGATCTAACCTGCCTTGCGCTAGAACTGGACAGCTAAGACTTAGGCAACTAAATATTAGA
Organism: Microcystaceae cyanobacterium; assembly: GCA_041743025.1. Lineage (GTDB taxonomy): Bacteria > Cyanobacteriota > Cyanobacteriia > Cyanobacteriales > Microcystaceae > JBGTNM01. Next base: position 9,733 of record JBGTNM010000093.1, on the reverse strand, counting down.
AAAATGGCTAATTTAGGGGATAATTTCATGGTGTTTTTGATTTTTGAGAATTTTCTGTGGAGGGGCGGGGCTTTTAAAGTGCGGAAGTAGTTCCGCCCACAGCCCCTCCATTGCCCACCTTACTGAATGTCAGAAAAGTGGCTAAATAACTATTAACTAATCTGACACTCTAACAGCCGAATAAAACAGAAAGTTGCCATTTTTAAGCCATAAGGAGACTCCCACCAAGCGGCGGGAAAACATCCTTTGGGAGCCGACGGACTAAAATCCCAGCTATCATAACTATCAGACTGCCACTCTCCGTCTTGGCGCCAGCCCACACGATCGCCAAATTTTTGGATAATCTCTACGTTTTGGGCACGTAAAGTGTCGAGATTTCCCTCTTGTTCGAGATAAATACTCGTTTGGACGCTGAACCCAAAGCGATCACCACTGTAGTCCCGCCAGAGTCGGTCAATCACCTGCAAGACGTTACAAGGGAATTTCGCTATGTCGTCGGGAGTCATCGTCTCTCGTGTTTTGGTGATGGTTTCTAGAATAATCTGAATGGTTTCGTTGTCTGCTGCTCGAAAATTGCCTGCCGCCAGCAATTGCTGTAGTTTGCCGTAGCGATCAACATCAGAAACGAGTTTGAGTTTGGCTTCTAAACTGGCGACTCGTTCGGTTAAAGACTGCAACTGCGCCAACACTTCTGACAATTGGGTAGCAATTTCGGTTTCTGTCGATGCTTCTGGTGTCATGGGATTCTCCTAACATTCAGGCAACTCTCAGGAAAAATTCATTTACCTTCGTTTTAATTATTTTACAGCCTTTAGCAGCCTGGAATTTTGTTAAAGATCTGGCTAATTGTGTCAGAAATGCTGTACACTTTCTCCCATTGTCATTAACTTTTATCACACTTAAAAGGAAACATTCTGTGACTGATATCGCCACTTCTCAATCAGCGATCGCTCAACCTTCTTTTGAGGTAGAACGAGCCGTTTTAGAACGCTACCAAGCAGGCGCAAAAGAGCGTCAAGCAGGTTTGTGTTGCCCAACCGAATACGAAACCGATTACCTGCAAATTTTGCCGACAGAAATTTTAGAAAAAGACTACGGTTGTGGCGATCCGACTCGTTATGTCACGGCGGGAGAAACGGTGTTAGATCTCGGTTCTGGAACGGGAAAACACTGCTATATTCTCGCGCAAAAAGTCGGGGTATCAGGACAAGTCATCGGCGTAGATTTTAACGATGAAATGCTCAAATTAGCCCGCAAATATCAAGCTGAAATTGCTAATAAGCTTGGATACTATAATACTAAGTTTGTCAAGGGAAAAATCCAGGATTTAACGTTGGATTTAGAGCAAGTTGAGGCTTGGTTACAAAATAATCCTATTACAACTTTTGAACAATTTAGCCAGTTTGAAGCTGCTTGCGATCGCCTGCGTCGTCAATCTCCTCTCATAGAAGATAACAGCATCGATGTTGTGATTTCCAATTGTGTTTTAAATTTGGTTCGCCCCCAAGACAAACAGCAACTCTTTGGCGAACTCTATCGGGTATTGAAGCGCGGCGGCAGAGCGGTTATTTCAGATATTGTTTGTGATGAAGACCCCACGCCAGAAATTCTTAATGACCCCGATTTGTGGAGTGGCTGCATTGCAGGTGCATTTCGAGAAGATCGTTTTTTAAAAATGTTTGAGGAGGCTGGATTTTACGGAATTGAAATTCTTAAACGGGAAGAAATGCCTTGGCAAGTGATTAAGGGAATTGAATTTCGTTCTATGACCGTTCGCGCTTACAAAGGTAAAGACGGCCCCTGCTTAGAGCGCAAACAATCTATTATTTATCAAGGCCCTTGGAAACAGGTACAAGATGATGACGGACACATTTTCTGTCGCGGCGAAAGAATGGCAGTTTGTGATAAAACTTACCAAATTTTATCACGCCCAGAAAGTCCATATACCAGCGAGATTATTCCCCTGCCTCCCTATCAAGAAATCCCCTTTGAAGAAGCGACTGAATTTAGCTGCAAAACGAAAGCCATTCGCCATCCTAAAGAGACAAAAGGAAGTGACTATCAGCTAACGCAAACAAATGAGGAAATATCGTGTTGTAGTCCAGGAGAATGTTGTTAATGAATACCTTGAAGTGCGAGCATCTTGCTCGCTGATCTTCTTAATAGCATCTTGCTTGCTAAGAATCTCTTTAAAAGGATAATCACTCAATAAATGAATGGGCGATCGCGTTATTTTTAGCCACTGTATTTTTAGCATATTCTGATGGAGCTAATTAAAATTTTAAGCGGGAAAAATACTGATGATTACTTCTTTTGAAAAAAAACTCGGCACTCCTCTAAATAAAGACACAATTACTGTCTTGCAAATTAATCTCGGTCGCCGTTGCAATCTCGCCTGCAATCACTGTCACGTCGAAGCGGGGCCAAAAAGAACGGAGGAATTATCTCCTGAAATTTGTGAGCAATTGATTCAACTTATTAATCGGTTTCCTCAGATTAAAACTGTTGATTTAACTGGGGGTGCGCCAGAGATGAATTATGGATTTCGTCCTTTAGTTGAAGTGGCGAAGGCTACCGGAAAAGAAGTTATTGTTCGCTCAAATTTAACCATTTATTTTGAGTCTGGGTTTGAAGATTTACCGGACTATTTTGCTAAGCATCAACTTCATGTTATTGCCTCACTTCCTTGTTATTTGGAAGATAATGTAGATAAGCAAAGAGGCTCTGGGGTTTACAATGCTTCTATTCGTGCTATTCAATTACTCAATCAGTTAGGTTATGGCAAAGATCCTAATCTCATTTTAGATTTGGTTTACAATCCGCCTGTGCCGAGAAATAAAAATTTTTCTTTGACACCGGAGCAGAGTGTGTTAGAACAGGATTACAAAAGGTTCCTCCAAGAACATTTTAATATTTTCTTCAACTTTTTGTTTACCATTACTAACATTCCTATCGGACGGACGAGGCAATATTTGGAAAGTCACTATTTATATGTTCCCTACCTTCAGTTTTTGGCATCTCATTATAACGTCAGTACAGTGCCTCATTTGATGTGCCGCAATGAACTGTCTATCGACTATCTGGGGAATATTTATGACTGCGATTTTAATCAAATGGAAAATATCGCTGCGACAACTTCTAACGGCGAAAAATTAACTGTTAAGAAACTGCTAGAAAGGGACAGCTTAGATTTAATTCAACAAGTAAAAACGGCTGCTTATTGTTACGGCTGTACGGCAGGAAGTGGTTCGAGTTGTGGCGGTGCTTTAGTCAATGCGTAGGGTGGGCAATGCCCACCTAAATTTATTGAGGAAAATTAAACATGACATCAGCTAAAACAAATAAACTAAATAATATTGTAAAGTTGGGAGCGATCGCAGTGGGAGTTGCAGGCTTGATTATCATTGCCAAGCAGCTAGGAATTATAGAAACGATTAATAATACCCTAAGCAGTTCTTTGCAGTGGATAGATAAGTTAGGAACTGGGGGATATATTATTTTTATTTTTATTTATATTCTAGCATCAGTTCTGATCATTCCAGGCTCGCTCTTAACATTAGGCGCAGGAGCTATTTTTGGCGTAATCAAAGGGTCAATTCTGGTGTCAGTTGGCTCTACTTTAGCGGCAACTACGGCGTTCTTAATCGGACGCTATTTGACACGAGGATGGGTGGCTGGGCAAATTGAGAAATATCCAAAGTTTAAAGCGATTGATGAAGCGGTGGCTAAAGAAGGATGGAAAATTATTGGATTGACTCGTCTTTCTCCTATCTTTCCGTTTGTGTTTTTAAATTATGCGTTCGGCATTACGAAAGTGTCAGTACGCGATTACATTCTCGCTTCTTGGATTGGCATGATGCCAGGGACACTTATGTACGTGTATATTGGTTCTTTAATTGGCGATATTGCCAAGCTTGGAGCGGGAGGACGAGAGAAAACACCGCTTGAATGGGGGCTTTATGGAGTAGGATTAATTGCAACCGTTGCGGTCACTGTTTATGTGACTAAAATCGCCAAGCAAGCGTTAAATAGTCAAATTGATGAATAAAATAATCAAAACTTTATCCCAAATCCGTCTCTAAAAACCCACTTACTTATACCTCCTATTGCAAGAGTGCCTATTACCTATTGCCTATTGCAAGAGTGCCTATTGCCTATTGCCTATTGCAAGAGTGCCTATTGCAAGAGTGCCTATTGCAAGAGTGCCTATTGCCTATTGCCTCTTGCCTATTGCCTCTTGCCTCTTGCCTCTTGCCTCTTGCCTATTCTTTCATAGCATAGGCGACTTGTTGCTGTTCCTCGAAAGATAGCTCAGGAAACATCGGTAACGATAGCACTTCTCGACAAGCCTGTTCGGATACCGGAAATTGCCCTATTTGATAGCCTAAAGATTGATAGACGGGCTGTAAGTGCAGGGGGAGGGGGTAGTAAATCATGGATTGTACGCCTCGTTGCAGCAGTTTCTCTCGTAGGCGATCGCGCATTGGTTGTTCCTCTCGTGCGGTATCGTTAACGAGGATGGTGTACTGATTCCAAACGTGATAGCCACCCGGAGTTTCTTGAGGCAGTTGAATGCCAGGAAGCGCAGAAAGAAGCTCGTGATAGTGGTTGGCGACTTGACGGCGTAATTGATTCCAATGCTCTAAATAAGGCAGCTTGACTGACAAAATCGCCGCTTGCACTGCATCAAGACGGCTGTTAATTCCTACGATTTCATGACAGTAGCGCACCCGACTGCCGTGTTCTTTGAGGGTACGGATGGCGGTGGCAATCTCTGAGTTATTCGTGGTAATCGCCCCACCGTCGCCACAAGCCCCTAGATTTTTGGTCGGAAAAAAGCTAAAACAGCCGATATCGCTGTTACTCCCGACGCGATCGCCTTCCCACTTTGCTCCCGTCGCCTGAGCGCAGTCTTCAATTAGGTAAAGTTGGTGGCGGTTGGCGATTTCTTGCAGTTGGGTCATGTCAACCGGTTGCCCGAACAGATGGACGGGAATGATAGCTTTGGTTTTAGGCGTAATGGCTGCTTCTAGCCGCTTGGGGTCGAGGTTGAAGGTGGAACGGTCGATATCAACAAAAATAGGGGTTGCGCCTGCCAGGGTAACGGTTTCTGCTGTCGCAATGAAGGTAAACGGTGAGGTAATCACCTCGTCCCCTCGACCGATATTTAAGGCTCGCAGCGCCAGGTAGAGGGCATCAGTTCCTGAATGGCAGGTAACGCAGTCACTGACACCGACATAATCAGCAAACTGTCGCTCGAATTCATTGACGGCTGTCCCGCCGATATAGCGACCAGAACTGAGGATTTCCAAGACTGCTGCGCCTGTTTTCTCGTAAATCAGTTTGTATTGACGGGCTAAATCGACAGGAGGGATGATATTCACTCGCGTAACTCAAAAGTTTATCATTTTGACATCCTCCCTCGCCGTAGAACGGCGGGGATTCCTAAGACTCATGAAAGCAAATTTTGGGCAAAAAGGGAATTAAGGTAATCAGTAATCGGTCATTGATTTCACTGAAGGCTTAAGGGAACCGTTTTCGTGCCTAAGTCGGCTAGAGAAGGTTCAATCTCTTTGGTGTTGCCAACGACTAACATGACTAAGCGATCACTTTGCAGGTATTTTTGAGCGACTCGCTGTACGTCTTCGACCGTTGTTGCCTTAACTCCCTGCTGGTACTGAAAGATAAAATCTTGGGGATAGTCGTAATATTCGTAGGTCATTAAACGATTGAGGGTTTGACTGGGGTTCTCGAATTTAAAGACAAACGAATTGACAATGGATTCTTTGGCACGAGTGAGTTCTTCAGAGGAAATGGGAGTCGTTTTAATGTGTTCAATTTCTTTGAGCAGCGATTGAATTAAAGGAACCGTAGCGGGGGAGCGAGTTTGACCGCCGGCAAAGAAGACCCCAGGATAGTCGTAGGCAGCATTCCACAGTCCGTAAACCGAATAAGCTAGACCTTGACGCGATCGCACTTCGTTGAATAAACGTCCGCCAAACCCGTTGATTACCTCATTCAACACGCTCAGGGCTGGATAGTCAGGGTTGTCGAACTTGCCGCCAAGATGTCCTAACAGAATGTTACTCTGAGTTACCTGGGGAAGATCAACGAAAAAGACTCCTTCGCTATATTTCTGGGCAGCAGGAGGAACGGTAATTTTAGCCGGTTGGGTGGGGGGTTGCCAGTCGCCAAATTCCTTTTGAATGAGGGCTTTCATTTGTTTTGCGTCAAAATCTCCGACAATTCCGAGAATAATTTGGTCAGGACGGACGTACTGCTGATAGTAAGCAATGACATCCTCGCGATTGATATTATCTAACGTTTCGTATTCGGTGGTGCGAGCGTAGGGACTGGTTTCTCCATAGATTAACTTGCGAAATTCTCGACTGGCAATATCGCCCGGATTGTCGTTGCGGCGGGCAATTTCTCCGCGTTGTTGGGTTTTAACTAATTCTAGCTGTTTAGGGTCAAAAGCAGGCTCTCGTATGATTTGGGCAAATAAAGGGAAAACCGCCTCTAAATCGTCACTGAGGGCGTTAAAGGTCGCATTACCAGAGGCCGTCCCGATGCTGGTTTCTACTTCGGCGGCTCGCTGTTCTAACTGTTCGTTCAATTCGGCGGGAGAATTCTGTTGTGTGCCGCCTGTACGCATGAGCGCTCCCGTCATCTCAGCCAATCCGACTTTATCGCCGGGTTCGAGGCGTGAACCCGTTCGGATTAGGGCGTTTCCACTAATAAGCGGTAACTGGTGGTCTTCCATCAGATACACAACCATACCGTTATCGAGTTGGTAGCGTTCGTAGGGTGGAATTTGAATCTCGGACAACGGCGGAAAGGTCAAATCTTGATAGGAACGTGGCGATTGGGCGATCGCGTTATCGTGTGTCAGCCAAACCAGCAACAGCGTTATGCAGGTTAAACTGAGCCAGGTCAAACGTTTGAAAAATTTGGGTTGGGTCATCTAGCAGCTATCAATAATCAATAATTCATTATTCATTATATTTTGTCCACCTTGATGATAGCCCAATGGCTTGACCATACTTTGAACCTTACTTTGACAGGGATAGGTGGGCAATGCCCACCCTACTCTAGAATTAAGATAAAGTTTTGTAGGCTTATGTCTGAAGAGTTAATCGCTAAACTGGTAGATGTCTTTGACCCTGTTCCTTTAAGCGCTGATAGTCCGCTTTATGTTGATCTGAGATCTGTGAGGGCTGATGCTGATGTTTGTCGAGATTTAGGGAAAAAAATTCTTCGTTCTCCTCAAGAAAAATACACCTATCAACTCTATGCAGGACATCGAGGGGCAGGTAAATCGACAGAATTATTGCGCTTAAAAAAACATTTAGCAGAAAATAGCTGTTTTGTTGTGGATTTTGCCGCAGATAACGGGGATATTGACCCCGAAGATGCTCAATATACCGATATTCTCATCGCTTGTACTCGTCATTTATTAGAAGGCTTCAAACAAGCTAATTCAAAACCTTTACAGGATTGGTTAAGAAACCGTTGGCAAGATTTAAAAGATTTAGCATTAACAGAAATAAAATTAGAAGATGTCAAATTAGAAACCGGAGAATTAATTAAATATTTTGGTAAATTGTCGGCTGCTATTCGAGCCATTCCCACTGAACGCCACAAAATTCGAGACAGGATTAATCCTCACACCGTCACTTTATTAACCGCACTCAATGAGTTTATTGAGGATGGAAAAAGATATTTAACAGATGGCTCTAAGTTAGTCGTCATTGTGGATAATTTAGATCGTATTGTGCCTGTCAATCGGGGAGAAAATAGAACCAATCATGATGAGATTTTTCTAGATCGGGCTAATCAATTAAAAAGCTTAAACTGCCATGTGATCTATACAATCCCTATTTCTATGGCTTATTCCTGTCGCGCCAATGATTTACGGGATATTTATGATAACGATCCAATGGTTTTACCAATGATTATGATACGCAACCGCGATCGCACTATTAACCCCGATGGCATGGAAAGCATTAAAACCATTATTAGAAAACGGATAGAAAGCTTTCTACTTAATAAAAAACTAGAAACTGATATTTTTGAAAGTGCAGAAGTTTTAGATAGATTATGTTTAATGAGTGGGGGTCATGTACGGAATATAATGTTATTAATGAAAACAGCTTTTGACTATATTGATAAGTTACCGATTACTGCAAAAGCTGCTCAAAGAGCCATAACTCAAGCGAGGGATGTCTATCGACGAACGGTAGAACATTATCAGTGGGAAATTCTGGCAAAAGTTCATGATACCCATGAAATTGATAATGATGAAACCCATCGTCAATTATTATTCAATCGTTGTATTTTACAATATGCCTATTATGACGTTTTGGATGAGTTTAAAAGCTGGTATGATGTGCATCCTTTAATTACTGGAATCCAAGAGTTTCAAGAAGCGATGAAAACCTTAGAGGAGTCAAAGAAACAGCATGGCAGCATCCTCTAATTTAACTGATGCTAAACCCTTTGATTGGGAACAAGAAAAACCTATCAGCGAAGCGGAATCTTATCAAGCCCTATTGCGTTCCCTCAGACGAAAACAAGGCTTTAATTTACTTTTTGTGCGTTGTTCTCCTGTTCAATCTGACCATATAATTAATAAAATAAGTCAGGATTTACCGAATAAAAAAAGTCAAGTCCTAAAACTCGATTCAGAAACAGACAATCTCTATGAAAAAATCATTAATTTATCCAACTATACAACCTTAAATATTCTCTTTATACGAGGGTTAGAAACTGCCCTACTCCGCTATGAAGAAGCAGAAAGTAATGGCTATTCTTTAAACAAACTCAGTCAAAGTCCTGTCTATGGGGGAACTTGGGCAGGGGTTCCTAAAATTTTAGGGAATTTGAATCTCAGTCGGGAACGATTTCAGCAAGACTTTTCTTTTGCGATAGTCTTTCTTTTACCTGAATTTGGCCTCCGTTATTTTATCCGACGCGCCCCCGATTTTTTTGATTGGCGATCAGGAATTTATGAATTTCCCATCGATCAAGATACCTTACATAGAGAAATTGATCGACTGGTTTATCTTGAGAGTAATTTTGATATTTATCGACAATTCACCCCTTCCCAACGTCAAGAAAAATTAGCAGAAATTAAAGCCTATTTAAGTGATTCTCCCAACCTCGATCCGATTCGATCTTCTGAACTTTTATTAATAAAAGGTGTAATTTATGCTGAAGGAAAAAACTATGCTGAAGCGATCGCTTCCTATGACAAAGCTTTAGAATTTAAACCAGACTATCATTATGCTTGGTATGGTAGAGGGATTGCGTTAAAGCGTTTAGGTAGATTAGAAGAGGCGATCGCTTCCTATGATAAAGCTTTAGAATTTAAACCAGACGATCATGAAGCTTGGTATAGCAATTCCATTTGAGATGTAAATATGAATTGATATGGTAAAATAGAAAAGTCTTGTCAATAAATAAAAGAAAAAGAGCAAATGAAGGCTAATCAAAATGAAAGAGAAAAACAAATAGAGTGTTTAATCAATTTTATCAATAGTAATGGAGACTCGCGAGAAATGAAGAGAGCCTTAGCCGTAAAATTGGCTCTACAAGGTTATGTAACTAAATGGAAAAAAAGATTTATCAAACAAGGAATACAAGGACTAAGACTAGGTTACAAAGGAGCGAAAAAAAAGCTGGCTAAAGAGGAGGAGGAAGAGACGATAAAATGGTTATTATGCCAAGAATA
>JBGTNM010000092.1:0-3710 GCA_041743025.1 Microcystaceae cyanobacterium | reverse complement strand
CTGCGTTGAGGAAATTAAAAGAGGTGCTGATGACGAATCAGAAATGGGAGTCTTCCACGATTTATATCAATCTCAACGCTTTGCTAATCTACAGTCTCGTCTAGAGGAATATACACCTGCCGATCTGGAAGTCGGCATCATTTACGCTACTTAGGAGAAGAATATGCAAGGAGAATTTAGAGGTGATTTTACTCGCGATACATACAACCCGAATAAAGATTTTTTGCGCGTCCTGATGCAGCAAGGGCGAGTACAAATCGATGCCGATTGGAACGAACAGGTTTCGATTTTATTGCGCTATATGCAAACTCTTGCAGCAGATTTAATTGGTTCGCACGGAGGGCCAGAAAACAATTGGGGATTTGAAATTAAAAGTTTAAATGACGCTAGCGAGAATAGCATACCTAATAATTTTATAATTGGTGCCGGACATTATTACGTCAAAGGTTGGCTTTGTGATTTGGAATCTGTTCCTAGCTCTTTTAGTATTATTCAAGATTCAGATAGTAAAAAAATTAATGTATTTCCTTGGAATTCAAAGTTTCAAAAAGGTTCTTTTGTTGAGGTTTTTAAACAATTAAAACCCTTAGAATCAATTATTACTAAAATTACGGAAATAAATGTTTCAAATAGACAATTAACTCTAGATGATGGTGTTAACGACAAAGACTCTATACGATCGCTCGTCACTTATAAAACTCAGCCTTATTATCCTTTAGATAAATCTGAACTCAAAAAAAATGAAAAATATTTAGTCTACTTAGATGTTTGGGAGCGTCACATTACCTTTATTGAAGATGAAGATGAAAATAGATTAGTTCCTGGAATTCGTGAAGTTGCTCTAGGAAAAGCAGATACAGCATCGCGATCGCAGCTTATTTGGCAAGTAAAGGTCAAACAGCTTGAGACAGATACTGCCGCTTACACTCTGAAAAGAGATTATCAAACATTTTTAGAAATTTTACAACCAGATATTAAACCTGGAACAGGAATGTTGATGGCTCAAGCAAAGAAACCTAGTGATTCTAATTCTAATGAACCTTGCATCATCTCTCCTGAAGCTCGTTACCGAGGAACAGAAAATCAACTTTATCGCGTTGAAATTCATCAAGGAGGAAATGCAAAACAAGGCAGTGAAAATGAGCAAAATACAGCGACTTTCAAATGGTCACGAGAAAACGGTTCTGTAATCTTTTCTATTCTCAACATAGAAGGAAATAAAGTTACTCTAGAACATCTAGGACATGACGACCGTTTTAACCTGAAAGTAGGTGATTGGGTAGAAATTTTAGATGATAGCTCTACACTTCAAGGAGTTGTTAACTCCCTGCATCAAGTTGATATTATCGATCCTATTGATATGTCTATTACTCTTAACGGACAAAATATTACACAAAAGGGGCAATTGCTACGTCGTTGGGAACAAAAAAAAGACGGTGACACCATGCTTACAAAGGAAGGTACTGTTGATGTTAAAGAAGATGATTGGATAAATCTAGAAGATGGTGTACAAATTCTATTTCCCCAGAATAATCAACCCCAGCAACAAAACTACTACGCTACTGGTGACTACTGGCTAATTCCTGCTCGTACTGCTACAGGTGATGTCGAATGGCCAAAAACATACGATAACGATTCTAAATTAATTCCTTTGGCTGTTTCTCCACATGGGGTTGAACATCACTACGCACCGCTCTGGATTATTACAGTTAATGACTCAGGTTTTGTAACAGTAGGAAAAACTAATGATTGTCGATGCATGTTTTCACAATTGGCTCAAATGTCTTAAAGCTACAACCAGGGGCAACGCATCTAAATTTCTAAAAGCAGATAGCTAAAGGATTAGAAGAACTCCAAGATCTCAAATCAGATTAAATATGTGCATCATTCTTTTGGTAAATGTTGGTGATGTTGTTATTTTGTGTTTAAGTGGTGATAAAATAGAAATTAGATTTAGTTAGCTAAAATGGTAATTAATTGAAGAATAATGGCAGCATTTATTCCTGTTCTTTGTCCTGATTGTCAGTCTGACAATGTTTTTAAACATGGATTTTCTCCAGATAGAAAACAGCGATATCGTTGTGAAAATTCTGACTGCAAACGTCGCACTTTTATTCTAAATCATTCCCACCCAGGTAGAACCATTGGTCACAAGTTAAGCTTGTAAGCTAGCTGTCAAAGAGGGTTTGGAAGGAGATTGAAAGAAAAACTGGTTACAACCTCGCTGTTTATCTGGAAAGGGAGCAATAATTAACTTTTTCTACGATTTTCTCTGTCGTTTAACAATGCCCAAACATTTCTGGATATCAGGATTAGAAAAATAGACGATTTTGACGAGCTAACCATCTCTGTTTTAACTTGGGCAATATTTCGTTAAAAATTCTCTCGAATAAAACAGCTGGAAAAGGGGTTTGCGTAGCAAGTGAACCGATAATAACGCTAAGCCGTCCAGTTTTGTGGACAGTAGTAAGAAATACCTGATAAACTCAATGGTATGGAATCTCTAGAGCAGTTTAAAGAGCAAGGTTTGAAAGACAAACGGTTGTTAGACCGTTTACGCTCTTGCACAACCCGAGTTAAGGATGTTGAGCGAGAACGGATTTGGGCGATCGCCACGGCACATACTGAAGGTTTATCAATCAGAAAAATAGCTAAAGCTACTGGCTTAAGTTCAAGTCGAGTCCATCAACTGTTACACACCGATGAAGCGCATCAAATCCCTGGTTGGCTGACCAACCTGCCAGTTTCAAATATCAGAATAGATGCACAATCAGATGGTGGGAAGAAACTGTCACTATCAGAGTTCCAACAACACTTAGCAGACGAAGGGGAAGTTCTAAGGTGGTGTATCGATTGGCTCAATCAGTTAGCACTTGGGGAAAAAGTAGTGGTTAATCTCCGAGCCGAATCAGATCCTAGAACGGCTTATGTAGATGTTAATCACAATTGGGTAATGCGAGTGTTGAAGAGAGTTGCGGCTAATCTCGATCAACAATCAGGAACTCTATCTCCGACTGAGCAGAATCAGGTGGGTTTAGATCCAGCCACTGCTGGGGTTAAGCGTCGGCATCGTCTTGCCGAACCAGAGCCAGAATTGTCATCTCTTAGTCACCGCGAACAACGAGCTATTCTGAGAGAAAAGATGGGTTTGCCACCAATATAGAGTAGTCGAGTAGCGAGGGTAATAAGCCATTACTGTATCAGTTAAACTCAGCCTAAATGGTACAAAAAAATGGAACGAGATTTCAATGGTTTGAGAGGTCTAATTCTCGAAGGGTTTAACTGGTACACAACGGTTAATTTCTCAAAAATCTCTGTAAAGGATATGCAGCAAAGCTTTGTCCTATGTTGTCCACAAAACTGGACGGCTTAGCGTTATTATCGGTTCACTTGCTACGCAAACCCCCAGACGTAAAACCCCAATTTTTCGTTGAGTTATGTCTGCTAGTATCATTTGTTAGACATAAAGAGTCTGTAAGAAAACCCAATTTTGAAACCTATATATATCAATGGTTTGAATGAGATGTGGCACGAATTTACACGTATCTCGGCGTGTGATTCGTTTCTGCCCAAGTCAAACCAAATTAGGTTTGGAATAAAGCAGAGCCAAGGTATCAACCTTGATAACGGGTGCGCTCAAAAATAGTTGGTAATGGTCAAAAGCGATCGCGCTTTTGAGGAAATAGAAATTTAAAGCAAAAATCAACAGG
>JBGTNM010000091.1:0-1877 GCA_041743025.1 Microcystaceae cyanobacterium | reverse complement strand
TCGTATCAAACGCCGTTTGAGGTTTATCAAAACGGCTTCAAAACTAAAGAAAAAAAAGGAGCAAAAGCGGCTAATTTTTGACAATCAAATGACACCTTAAAAAAGCTAATTTTCTGTCTAGACAATTGGGTTCACTTTAGTTTTCTTTTTTCTCATTCTCTGCTCTATAAATGTATGAACATACTTCAACAAAAAATTCAGGATTTCGTGAAAGCTCTTTACGTAATAATTTTGGTCCTCTACCATAATTTTCTAAAATCGGCAGATAGATCCATTCAAGTTTTGCAATATCTTCATCTGTAACATCTTCCGATTTATCTAACGATTTAAATAAAGAATTAATATTGTATCCAGCATTGTGAAAATTTATTCCATCATTATTTATTACAGATACCAACTTAGTAAGTATTTCAACTATAAGATTGGCAGGAACGATAGGTTTGTCCTTTCTCTCTAAATAAGAAAGAAATTCAACAGTAGCTTGTGGGCGATTATGAGCTAAAAATTCCTGCGTTGCTCTTTCCGCATCTTCTAGTTCGGGAAATCCATTAACCTTATTCCAATATAATTCTTTAGTTTTATTGCCGAATGAATCTACCATGTCCCAAGTTTCTTTTTTGAAAGGTAAACAAATTAGAAAGTCGGCTTTTTGTGCCACAGACCATTTATTTACGCTCTCCGATGATAATTTTTCTTTTGTCCATTCCCATCCATTTTTATGAAACCTTGCATTAACATATCCTCTTGTGAATATAGCAATAGCCTCATTTTCGGATGCTAAATAATTTAGAAGAAAATCATCTTCATTCCCCTCTATCAAATTAGCTTCTCCGAGTGAATAGCCTAATGTTCCTGTTTCATCTACTTTATTTGCAAACTCAAGCAATGTGTTGATTCCGCCAAATTCATAAAGTTTGGCAACTGCTTTTATACGAAGTTCGACTACTATTTTGTGATTACCTTCCCAATGACGACTAGAATCATCTTTTATGTAAGGAGTTGGGTTTAATAATTTTACGCCCGAAGACGTAAATAACCATAAGTTTTGAGTACTAATATCTTTGGGCGTAAATCGCTTATAGTTTTCTTCTAATTTATCTGACATTTCAGATGGCATTGACCAATCTGCGGTAGGAAATTCTCGATGATGAGATATTGTTTCTCTCAGATGATTCCAAATAATTAATCTATCGGTTTCACCTAATTTATCTATATCTAAATCCGATAAAGAATCTATTATCAAATTCTGTTCATTTTCCGGTAGTGTGGAAATTTGATCAATCAATTCACTCCATTTGTTCCCGCTTATTCCAACATCTTCAATAAGACGGGAAGTAAGTTCAACGGCTGATTTCCAATATTCAGCATTTGTAACACTCACATCTTCATCTGAACCCCATTCCCGCCAACGCGGAGATGATGTCGGACTACTTGAATCATGAAGTCGAGGAAGTATTGATAACTGTAATTTCCATGCAACTTCTGGTTCACGCTTACGCATTACATTAATTATATTAAGTCTTTGTTCCAATGAAGCTTTTGTGTATGGATGCCAAGGTAAAAAGATTCCGCGTAATGAACTACTTGGGCGATTGCCAAGTTTGCCGCCGGGGTCTAATCTAGCTAACTTTGCTATTAATATTGCAGATTGACTTAAGTAAATAGGATGCCAAGCAACGGCTTCCAATGCCCATAATAAGCCTGTATGAGGTGAACTTGAAGTAAATGAATCTTCACCTTCTGAAAACATATTCAGTAAAATCGGATTTTCATCTGTTAATCCTTCTTCTACTGCATCTAAAAAAACTTCAGGTGCTGATTCAGCTAAAAGTGGTAATAGGTAAGAAATTGATGCCCACAGTTTCCAATTCTCATTT
>JBGTNM010000090.1:0-2474 GCA_041743025.1 Microcystaceae cyanobacterium | reverse complement strand
TATCCTGTGTAGCCTGCTCTAGATGCTGTCTTAAGAAAGTGACCACAATATCGTAAATCTCCAAATCGCCACGACGAATGAGATTTTCAACATAATCAGATTTAGGAATGCCGGCCCGTTTAGCGCGTTGATGGAGAATAGCCCAAGCTTCACGGGTCATTGAAAGGGAGTTGGCAGTTTTGGGAACAGCTAAGCGTCGCGGCATTTGTAGTACGTATTACTCAACAAATATTAAGTTTATCAGAAAACCCTTGACATTGTTTTTTTTTTGTGTTAAATGGCTTCAGTCGCCTCTCCCAAAAGCCATGATTGAAAAAATCATCATTTCCCAAACACGACAAGTACAACAGTACGAACCACTCAAGATAGAAGTTCATCTAGACGGCAGTGCAGACAATTGGTCAGAAGTCGCTGCTGAAGCGATTGAAACCATTGATAAATTACTATACCCAGAAAAATATGAATCTCATGTCACTACTGAAGACCTTCAAGAACATGACAAGGAGTTTACATTTTAATACTTAAAACTTTCGAGTTCATGGATTTTGAAATTAGAGCTTGGCCAAACTTAGACGGAACTTATTTAGTCGCTTACGAGAGCGAAAAAAATAAGGTGAAATGGAGTGAAACTATTGTGGTTTCTGAGGAGGAATTAGAGGACTGTGTAACGACCACAGTGCAATTATGGTACGAGCATCTAAGAAAAGATTAGAAGTACAAAAAATGGCTGCATTTATTTACAGCCATCCTTCAGATTCCATCTTTAAAAAGATACCTAAATTCTAACACTCCATTTCGCTTTTGTCACTCAATTAATATTGAATGTCAACAGCGATGTGGAACGCGAACCATGTCGCACCGCGTAAGCGGTTTAGGATTGTCTGTCTAGAACGTGGTTTTACCGAAATTTGACCGCAAGGTTTGTTCTAATTTTGACCGCGTTCTAGACTACTCAATCCCCCCATTGAGGTTTTGAAGTAATTTGATTACGGTTTCGTAGGAATTGTGACCTTTGATATGGGGATTAAATCAGCGATTATCCTACTATACGTACCTTGAAAACGATGAATATTTTAGGCATTGATATCTGTAAGAATCGGGCTGTCTGTTGGTTTCTATCTGAGGAAATTCCGAGGAACCCCCGTAATTACTGGAAGGAGAAATGTAAGGCTGATGAGCGGTCTAAAGACCCTGATAAAGACCCGTTAACCTTTTATTTTAATCGGGGAGGGATTAACAGTCTGTTGGGGTTAAAACCGGATGCTATCTGTTTGGAACCGTCAGGAACTCATTATGCTTGGTTGTTGGTGGAAATCTGTACTCAACATAACATTGAGGTGTTATGGATTGGTCATCAACAAGCTAGTAATCATCGCAAAAGTTACAAGCTTCCTGATAAGAATGATATGGCTGATGCTTTTGCGATTGCTTGTTATGCTCAGTTGTATTATGGGCAGGTTGGCTATTTTCTGGAGTTTAATCCTGGTTTGATTGCAGAGATTCGAGAGATTTATTTGCAGCTTAAAAGTTTGAGCAGGTTTCAAACGCCTTTGATATCCAGGCTTAAGCAGCAGTTGTCTAGAGAGTTTCCTGAGAGTTTACAAACTTATCGGAAGGATGAAAATGGCGTTGCTGACCACCGGCCCAGTAAGAAGCAAAAAACTAAGTTTAAAATTTATGCTGACGGACGACGAGCGTTTATTTGCTGGTTGGCACAAAGGGATCGCCCTGGTGTTAGGAAAAGTAGTTATTGGTCTAGTCGTTATAGCAAAGCCATTGCACCGGAGTATGGAGTTCAACTATCCAAGTTTTCTCGCCGCTCGGCAGCCATGATTGATGATTACGACCAATGGATGCACGAACTAACCACAAAGTTAGCGTTTCTAGTACACAGCCCAGATTTTGAGGCTTATAATCGTGTATTCGATGAGTTTGGTTTTGGACTGATGGTAAGGGCTTGTTTGTTACCGTTGGTTTTCCCGTTTCATGAAAGGTTCGAGTCGATGGGTGCTTTTAAACGACGGATTGGTTGCGGCCTGGATGAAAATTCTAGTGGGGATAAGACGAGTTGGAAGTCGGGGTCGGGGTCGAAGTTAGCGCGTTGCGAGTTGTATCTGTGGGCATCGACGACGATGACTATCAAGGCGCGAAGACCTCAATCGGAGGTGGGGAAGCAGATTAGCGAGTTTTATGATATGTGGCAGAATCGGTTTTCTCAGAACCCTGAACAGTGGGAGCGGGAAATTAAGGCTAAACGCTTTGCTGAGGGGATGAGGCAGCTTGAGCAGATGTTGACGACTGATGTGATGCCTTTGTTGAAGAAGGCTCAACGAGAGGGCTTTAAGAGCAAGATTGAGCAGCTTAATCAATTGCTTGAGACGGACACTGAGGATTTACAGTTACCAGCCTGTGAACGGGTCAAGAAGTTTAGTAATTTAGTACTGGGTAAATGTGTAGGCTATACGGCTCGTTGG
>JBGTNM010000089.1:0-7178 GCA_041743025.1 Microcystaceae cyanobacterium | reverse complement strand
AGAAAAACGGTTTAAGGTAGCTGATACGACGGTGTATCGCACCTTAAAAGCGTGTGGACTTTCTACCGCTAGAAAAACGTACACTGAAACTGAAATCCAATTCCTTTTTGTTCCTGCTCGAAGACTTTTTGATGCAGGGATGACCACTAAGCAAGTACAAGAATACTTTCGATTAAAACCAGCACACTATGATTACGAAGAAAGAGCTAGTACATCGCTACAGTATTACCCTTAGTACTGTGCGTAAAACCTTAGAAGCGTGTGGGCTTGACACCTCTAGAGCCGAGTACACGCAAGAAGAGATAGTAGAAAAGTTTGATCCAGCAAGAACAATGCTTGTTGATGAGCGTAAAAGCTACACTGAAGTAGCTGCTCACTTTGGTACAGTTTTTAATGATCAGTCCTATGACACTGAGCCTGAGATAGAGAATGGATCGCAGGCAAAAGCACGTACTACTGCTACTGATCCACTTTCAGAGGCAGTACAAAAAAATGTCAACGAGTATGTGCAAGAGGTGACCGATGAAGCCGTGTTAGACGCAATAAATCATCTACCTGAGATGATCCAAACTTCAATTAAAAAAGCAGTAAAAAGTGGGGCTGTTGATGATGTGTTTCAACAATTAAAAGAACGAAGACGGCAATTTAGGGATGATGGTGTTTATGAGGTTGAAACTATTGATGTGCCATTAGGAGGGCTTCCTTTTGATACAGATGATGATAAGGGTGAAGAGTAAGACGAGCTTAAGGAGAAATGTTTAAAAAAGGGTAAGGGACAAATGAACGCATACTTTTAGAAAAAGTTGGTTCTACAGAGTGAAACCGACACACTCAATTTTTGCTCCTAGTTCTTCACAAAAGTGCATGTTCTTTAGTGTTAAGATTTAAAGAAAAAGAAAAAACAGGACTAAAGATGAATTATTCGGAAATTGTGGTTAGTCCTAACGCAAAGTAACCACGATAATTTTTTTATTAGTGAACTGGTATGAAAACTACTATCCGCACTCTGTCTTATCAGACGGTGATATGCTCTAAGAGCACTTCGTTAATGATCGTTTGGTAACGAACACCTGTTTTTTTACTTTCTGCTTTTGCCCATTTAATGATCTTCGGGTGGAAAAAAATATGAGTTGGCTTATATTTTTCTTCTTCGCTCTTGGGGGGACGGCCTCTTCTCTTTGGTGCAGTCGCTTTTTCCACATCACCTTTCTGCTCGCTCATGCGATCAGTGGAAACTACCTGGTTGTGGTTTTCTTGTGTGGGCATGGTGGAGTATAAAAATTTATTTCTAAAAAAACTCTTGTTGATATATTATACTATACAGTATAAAAAACATTCCTCTACAGCGTAAGCATCCTAGTGATGTTGGTAGAGCTACCAAAAATAAATTTTGATAGCCCACCCTTTAAAGCCTAAGACACTTTTAGGGTAGCATATCAAATGCGTTGATGGCTCGTTGCTGTGTGGCTAAAAAAAAGGAGTAGCCCCTTAAGGTGACATCATCTGTTCATTTCCCTTTACAACTGGAGGGAAAGCGATTCTGTAAATTTTTTTCTCATCGCTTTAGTTTTATCCAAGCACAGGCGAATAGTGAAGACCGACCCGAATGGAAAACCATTTCCGCTTATCCCATCGAACATCGAAACCTCTGGAACCGATTTTTAGACCCCGAAATTTTAATTGGTGTGAGTTTCGGTAGCACCACCCATTACGCCGTCATCGACATTGATCGAAAGAGTCCTTACCATCCGCACAACAATGAGGCCGCCTTAAAAGAGCTTTTGGGAGCTTATGAAGATGTTGGGTTGGGCGATCACCTCGTGGTTCAATCTTCTTGGAGCGAAGGAATTCATGTGTACTTCCCTTTACCGAAAGAAGTTTCAACCCATAAGCTGGCCGTAATGATGAAGCTTACCGCTATTAGAGCAGGCTTTGTGGTAAAAGACGGGGTATTAGAGATATTCCCTAACGCCAAACCGTACAACAAAGACAAACCAACTTCTTACAAAGCTCACCGCCTTCCCCTACAAGTTGGGTCATACCTTGTGGATCAGAATTATGATCCTTACTCAGATAGTATAAAGACCTTCCTTGACCACGCCGAACGAGCCGCCGAAGCGCAAGACATCGACTTAATTGAGACCGCAATTGAGGCAGCGTATCAAGCAAAAGCGTTTCGCCATATTAAGGGAGACGGAAACAAAGCCGTAGCATTTGCTAAAGACCTTTTAGAGCAAATAGAAGAAGGGTGGACTGATTTTGGTCAAACAAATGATCTACTAAGAATCATCGGCACCTACGGGCGAGTATTTGGAGCATTAGAAGGCAAAGCACTTACTATTTACATTGCTGAACGTGCTAAAGCACTTCCTGGATACCAAAAATTTTGCCGCCACCAGCACCACATAGAACGACGCGCCAAAGAATGGGCGAGGTGCATCGAAAAATTTTACTACCCCTATGGATCAGATCCAATTCGAGTAGGGACGTTTGCCGAGATGTTGGAAAAGATAGTTAAAGAAAACAAAGTAAATAATGATCGCCAACTAAATGCTATTGAGCGGATTAAACAAGGAGTTGAGTACGTTAAAGAAAAGCTTGCTAAAATCCCCAAACGGGTAGGGGAAATGAAAGAGATACTAATTCAAGCCATTGTTGAGCTATTTGGAGTGAGGCCATCAGACAAGACCCTTAATCGCTACCGCGAACTTTGGCATCCAGACTTGATCGAAGAAGTGATCACCTTAGAGGAGTCGCTTCAAGAAGAAACCCAAGACCTCGAACCTAAAGCCATTACTTTAGACGCATCACATAACATATTACAGTCAGAAGTGTTGCCAGAAACAGAACACAGCCCATGCCACACCCCCCAAGATGTAACACAGCAAAACGGGCATCGAGCAAAAGTCTTAAAACCCTTATCAGAAAAGCCTTCACAAAAATCTGCCACACCCCCCCTCTATATGAAGGTTAAGGTTTGGGCTAAAGAGCAAGTACGGCTGATTTATCAGGGTAATTCTGTTTTCACTACGGTAGAGATTCAAGGAGAAAGAAATTGGAAAATTCAATCAATTAATCAAAGTCAAGAAGTTATTATTACCGATCACACGCATTCAAGCTTTCTTTTTCATGCAAAGGAGGAAGAGAAATTACAAGTCTATGTAAAACCGATTCAGGGAGCAGAGAATTGGTTGAATGGGATTGCCGTTCTAGCAAATTGTCTTCAACTTGTTCCTGATGAATAAGTTTTTCTTATCGTTATAGTTTGCGCTGCCGCACGGAAAAAATTTATAAGAAAAGTTTATATATCTCAAATAAACTCTTGCTCTGGTTGCTGGCAAGGCAGCAGTACGGGAGGAGGAGTGATGAGGAGAACTCTAAAATGGCCAAAAGAGTTATTTAGGGGAATGGTCGAACACCTATCAACTAATTTTAATAGACTTTTCCGAAATTCTTAAGCTTTTTGGGCTTGACATATCAAGTTATTTTGAAATGATTAAAGTAGATCTTTCCTTAAAACAATTTAGATGGCTTGGCTCAAACATAGATTACTAAAGAACAGTCGGGAACTACTGCGCTCAAACGAAATGAGGGAAGCCGTTGCCGAGGGGTTTGGTACATTTATCCTAGTGTTTGCGGGAACAGGAGCTATCATCGTCAATCAAATCAGCGACGGAGCTTTGACCCATTTGGGCATTAGCTTCGTGTTTGGTGCAGTGGTGGCCGCTATGATCTATGCGACTGGGCATATTAGTCAAGCTCATCTCAATCCGGCCGTAACCCTTGCTTTCTGGTACAGTAGCTTTTTTCCCCGCCGTAAGGTGTTGCCCTATATCGTGGCGCAGTGTGTGGGGGCGGTACTGGCTTCAGCCCTGTTACGCTCGACCTTCGGTATGGTGGGGAATTTAGGAGCCACTCTCCCCCTCGATGGCAACTGGTTTCAATCCTTCATCTTAGAAACCCTTCTAACTTTCATTCTGATGTTCGTCATCTTAGGTTCGGGGTTAGATCGGCGAGCGCAAAGCGGTTTTGCTGGAATAGCCATCGGGCTGACGGTGGGACTGGAAGCGGCGTTTATGGGGCCGATTACGGGAGCGAGCATGAACCCTGCCCGTTCTTTTGGCCCCGCTCTGGTTGGGGGCATTTGGCAACATCACTGGGTTTATTGGGTCGCGCCCATCATCGGCGCGCAATTGGCGGTCTTAGTTTACAGTTACCTGACCAACGGTTTTCGAGATCTCGAATGACTGTCATGCACCGACATGATTCCTCCCTAGAAGGACAAAAATGGCAGATCCTGTTCATCAGCAACTTTTCCCTAGTTTTAGGGACAGCTTAAGTTTTTAAGTGTTTCTGAGTACCTTGATCTCCACACAGGTAATCCATAATTAATGTTTTCAATCTTAATGTCGAGAAAATTTAATGCGAAATATTTGGGCATTTGTCTGGGGAGGCTTAGTCGGAATTCTGGGCGGTCTAATCGGGCTGGGCGGCGCGGAGTTCCGATTACCCATTCTGGTTAGCATCTTCAACTACCGTACCCTAGAGGCAATTATCATCAATCTTCTAGTGAGTCTCGTTACAGTAAGCTTTTCGTTTGTTTTCCGCAGTGGGGTGATCGGACTGAACAATGTAATTGCCCACTTACCTATCATCCTAAATATTCTGGCGGGTTCTCTGATCGGTTCTTATCTAGGTGTCAACTATGCCACTCGTATCAACGAACGAGCTTTAAATCGAATCGTCGTGATTTTTTTACTGGCCATCAGTTGTATTCTTATTGGACATGAGTTCATTTTTAGTCTCCGAACAGAGCAACTTCCAAGTTTATTGCAGGTGTTCCTCGGTTGGGTCGCCGGGGTAGTGATTGGAATATTTAGTAGTATGCTGGGGGTAGCAGGCGGTGAACTAATCATTCCAACAATTATTTTAGTGTTTGGTCTTGAGATTAAACTGGCTGGTAGTTTAAGTCTGGCTATCAGTATTCCAACAATTTTGATGGGTCTATTCAAATACAGAAGCCAGCGAAGATTGAAAGAGATTAGCTCGGAGCGTCCCTTCATCGTGACGATGGGGTTAGGGTCAATTCTGGGCGCATTCTTGGGTAGCTATCTTTTGAAATTTGCATCGAGTCCCTTTCTGCACTTGCTCTTGGGTACGATTTTACTTCTGAGTGCCTTCAAATTAGCTAGGCATAAGCACTCGACTTCCTAGCAAGACTTGCCATGTTGCCAACTTCAGCTTTTATTGCTCCAAGTCTAACCCTAATAATCCTGGCAGTTCTTGCAGGAACTGAATTTGCGGTTCTCGCAATTCGGCAGTGGGGCGAGCCTGTTGAATGCGCTTGATCGCTGTCGAAGGCTCTTCTCCTTTAGCAACTAGGTAGGCGGCTAAAAGTGTTCCTGTCCGTCGATTACCACTCGTACAATGAACAGCCATGGCCTGCTCTTGAGCAATAATCGGATCGGCAAAGGTCACAAATTGCTGAACCTGTTCAACCACCGGGGCTTTGCCACCGATAATCGGTATCCAGAGAGCAGCTAATCCAGCTTGTTTATACTCTAAGATTCCTGATGGTTCATCCATCACCGAAACGAGTCCACGCAATCCCGCTTGGTAGAGTAAGGATAAATCTTCTAGGGGAGGTCGGGGCATTCCTGCTAGTTGTCCTGGTATAACCCACCAAATATAATCGGGATAGGAAATTAATTCTGACATAAATATAAACCTTGAGTTGTTAATGAAAGCCAATTGTTGCTATTGATCCACTGAGGGTCGGTCAGGTTTTTGAGTCTAATTCTAAGAGTTGGGGCAGTTGGTGTAGGAAATGGATTTGTGATTCTGACAATTGTGCAGTTGAATGAATCTGTTTGATGCGATCAATAACATCGCTGGGATTCTCCCCCTTAGCAACCAGATAAGCAGCTAATAAGGTTCCTGTCCGATGATTACCACCCGTACAGTGAACGGCTACAGATTGCTTTTGAGACATTACTTCATCGGCAAAAGTCACAAATTCCTTAACTTGTGGGACGGTTGGAGCTTGATCTTCGATAATGGGCAAAGAGAGAGCCGATAAGCCAGCTTTTTTGTACTCCGTAATTAAAGAGGGTTCATCAATGACTGAAACGACTCCACGCAATCCTGCATTATAGAGTTGGGGTAAATCTTCTAGGGAAGGGCGAGGCATCCCAGCTAGTCGCTCAGGAATGACCCACCAAAGGAAATTGGGGTAGGAGATGGAGTCTGACATCGGGAAATCCTAGCTCACCTGTCCTACTAAGTTGGCAACTCGTTCTTTGATTTCACCCCTGACTCGGCGGAACGTTTCAATGGGTTGGCCAGCAGGGTCGTCAAGTTGCCAATCTTCAAAGATCTCTTGTGTTACCCAATCAGGGGGTAAATTTACGCCACAACCACATAGAGAAACGACTGCATCATAATTTTCGGGCTGAAAGTCACTTAACGGTTTAGACGATTGATCGCTGATATCAATCCCAATTTCCTTCATCACTTCAACGGCGGTGGGATTAACTTCACTTTTTGCCAGTCCTGAACTGGTCACAGACACCTTGCCCTTTCCGAGGGTTCTCGCAAATCCTTCGGCCATTTGAGAACGACAGGAATTTTGCTTACAAACAAACATGATGCTTTTCATGACAGATTTCCTCTTTATAGAGTAAGTGATTTTTGGGGTTGTTCTTTTTCTTTGCGTTCACTGTAGCGGTCAGTTAAATAATCCACCTGATCCCGTAACAGCAAAGTGAATTTGTATAATTCTTCCATTACGTCCACTACTCGGTCACGGTAGGGAGAATCCTTCATCGTGCCGTCTTCGTGGAACTCTTGATAAGCTTTTGCTACAGAAGACTGATTAGGAATGGTGAACATCCGCATCCATCGCCCTAAAATTCGCATGGTATTAACGGCATTAAAAGACTGAGAACCGCCACTAACTTGCATGAGGGCCAGGGTTCTACCCTGAGTCGGACGAACCGCCCCGATTTCTAAGGGAATCCAATCAATTTGATTTTTCAGGATGCCTGTGATGTTGCCGTACATTTCCGGGGATGACCACACTTGTCCTTCTGACCACAGACTCAATTCCCGCAACTCTTGCACTTTTGGGTGGGTTTCTTCAACTTGACCGCGCAAGGGCAGTTCGTGGGAGTGAAAAA
>JBGTNM010000088.1:0-11856 GCA_041743025.1 Microcystaceae cyanobacterium | reverse complement strand
GGCGGCATAATATCCCCGTTCTCGCTCAAGAATACAGCATTTATGCTTTAGATTTGTTAGGATTTGGCGGTTCAAGCAAGGCAGCAGCCAATTATAGTGCCTATTTGTGGGCTGAGCAGGTGTATGATTTTTGGCAGATCTTTATCCGCCAGCCTGCGGTTTTGGTGGGCAATTCTATCGGTTCTCTCGTGGGGTTGACGGCGGCAGCTTCTTATCCTGAGATGGTTGCTGGGCTGGCGATGCTCAGTTTACCAGATGTTTCCCTGCGACAAGCAGCAATTGCCAAAGGACTTCTGCCGTTCGTGACTACCCTAGAAAATCTGGTTGCTTCACCTTTGCTGTTGAGAGGACTGTTTCAGGTGTTGCGCCGTCGTAGTATGATTCGTCGTTGGGCAGAAATTGCCTACGAAGATAAATCGGCGTTAACGGAGGAACTGCTCGAAATTCTGCTGGCACCTGCTTACGATGAAGGGGCTGCTAGGACGTTTTGTCTGCTATTTGAAAATGTCAGAAAGCCTAAATTTGCTCCCCCTGCTAGGGCCATTTTACCCAATTTAACGATTCCCATGTTACTAATATGGGGACTGCGCGATCGCATGGTTCCTCCGTCTTTAGCACCTATCTTAGCTGGCTTAAACCCATTAATCACGCTAATTGAGCTAGATGGAGCCGGTCACTGTCCTCACGATGAATGCCCCGATTGCTTCAATCCTATTTTACTCGATTGGCTTACTTTAGTTAATAGTTAATAGTTATCAAACACTATTCACTATTAACTTTTAATGGCTACACCCTGATAGGTAAACCCTGCAATTTTAGGAAAGTCTTCTAGGTAGAATTCTTCTACTTCAACACTGGGAAAGTGATTTTCAATTAATTGTTTAATATTTCGGTTCAGATGGCAACCATCAGCGATGACTTTTTGCAAGGGAGTCAGGCGATTTTGCCAGGTTTGAATGTTAGTTTCTCGACTTAACCCATGTTCAATAAAAAAGAATTTACCACCTGGTTTTAAAACCCGATGAATTTCAGCAATAGCGAGGTCTACCTGAGCAATACTACACAATGTCCAGGTACTAACCACACTATCAAAAGTGCTATCAGCCATCGGTAAACTTTCTACATTCAAAATATAGCTTTCGATCTTTAAAGGAGAATCTTTGACTCGTTGCTGAGCTAATTTATCCATGCCAGGATTAGCATCAATAATCGTGAGGGTTTCAACGGTTGAAGGATAAAGAGGAAGATTAAGTCCCGTTCCAAAACCGATTTCTAAAACCTTTCCTGTTACGTCAGCCAGTATTTGCCTCCGATACTCTGTAAATAAGGGAATAGACATCGACCATTCCAGACAATAAGGCAAGATAAAGTTTGAATAAAATCCCATTTTCTTTACCGTCAATAATTTTATTGTTAACCAGAAGTTGTCAATAACCGCTCAATTAAGGATAAATTAACATAAACCTTATCTTCGACAATTCCCTGCATGACTGAAAAAGGGAAATCAGGTTCGCCTAAGTGATTGAGGACTAGGATAGCCTCTGCAAAATTTTGTTGTAGCGTATAATCATTAACTGTCACCACCGTTTTTAATCCCGCTTGGGTAGCTGCTTGCAATCCATGATAGGAATCTTCAAAAACGAGGCATTCTGAAGCTTTTAAACTCATTTGTTCGAGAACATAATGATAAATATCAGGAGCCGGTTTTTTAGCTGGGACAATATCACCTGCGGCAATCAGTTCAAAGCAAGTCGGATCGAGGGTGTGTTCTAATAAAGGAAGTACATTAGCAAGAGCACTTGTCGTTGCGATCGCCAATCTTAATCCAGCTTGCTCTGCTTCTTTAATCAACCGCTTGACTCCCGGACGTAATGGAATCGCGCCAGTCGCCAGTAGTTGTCGATAATGCTCAGTTTTGGTAGCGTGAAGGCGAGCCACAAAAAGCTCTAGCTCCTCTAAAGGGTGATAATTCGGATGATATTGCCTTAAATAATAGTGTATTCGTTCTTTTCCCCCAGCAACAGCTAATAAATCGCCATAAAGTTCTTCGCTCCACTGCCAATCTAACCCTGCTTCAGCAAAAGCTTGATTGAAGGCAAAGCGATGTCCGTAACGTTCTGTTTCAGCTAACGTACCATCAACATCAAAAATTAACGCTTTGATTGCTCTGTTCATTAGTTTTATGGGTCTGGGTTTTACATACAATTGGGAATCTAAGGATATTATTGAATAAGAAGGACACCAAGGAGAGAAGCGATGATGAAAAATCTGCTAGGATTTTATATTAGCTTAGGATTGCTCGTTGCAAGTCTATCGACCCAGGCACAGGCTCAAGGAACTCGCATTCACAGAAGTAGCAACCCAGGGGTTCATAGAAATATTATCATTCCCAATAATTATGATCGCGGCTACGTCAATCGAGGAACGTCTTACTACCAGCCCAATTCTTATCCTTATTCTAGGGAAACCATTATCATTGATCGAGAATATAGGAGAGATTGCGCTCGTTGCTACGATCCCGCTTATCTGCATCCCTCTCCTTACTATCAAAACTACCGAAGAGACAATTATCCTAATCACTATCCTAGTGATAGAACTTATTACTATCCTAATACTTATTCGTATTAAAAGAAAAAGCGAATAGTGAGCAGGGTTGATGGACAATGCTAGGCATTAAAAAAAGATTCAAAAAAAGCAAAAAAAACAAAATAGCTTTCTCGGTAAATTCCTCAGAGCGAACGCTAGATATTAAAGAAAAATTAGCTCAAAAGCGCAAGGTTAGAGAAGCTCGCAAAAAACTATTTGGCTTCCTGGGCATATCCATTTTTTTTGCTATTATTGTCGGTACTACTTTCGGGATAGCGGGAGGACTTAAATGGGGCTTGTTAGTAGGATTGGGGGTGCCGATCGCTTTTGCTTGTTACAATTATCCTCGCCTGGCACTGTGGGTATTTTTGATTTATATGCCGTTTAGCGGAACGATAACATATTGGGTTGGCGACGGCAATGCATTATTCCAGCTTTCTAAAGATATTTTTTACATTCCTGGACTTCTTGGATTGCTGCAAGAATGCCGACTAAAACGCTTGCCTATTGTTGTTTCTAGGTCTTTAATGATCAGCTTTGGGCTGTTAATATTTACGAGTTTGCTAACTTTATTTTTCGTCAATGGACTTAACCAACTATTACCAGCGTGTGACTCTTTAAGTGAATACGAAAAATTCTTGCGGGATGCCAGTGGGGAACTTATTTTAGACGCTAGAGGAATTGTTATTAAAACGCCTTGTAAAGAAGCAATACCTTTCTTACAAGGACTATTAGGAATGAAGGTTTTAGTTGGCTACGTTCCGCTTATTTTTTGTGCTTATTATCTCATTGAAGATAAAAAGAAATTACTGACTCTAGGACGTTTACTTGTTATTTTAGCTATTATTTGCTGTGTTTTAGGATTAGCTCAATATTGGATGCTAAAAACGGGACGTTGCCAAGGAACCGATCACCTCTCTGGACTTGACTTATTTCAACCTAAATTAGATGCTAAATGTTTAGTAGGTGGTTCTTTACTTTATAGCCCTAGTCAAGGACAAATCCGTCTACCAGGAACTTTTGTTTCTCCTTGGCATTGGTCTTGGTTTCTAGTCGGAAATGCAGGAATTTGTTTTACAGTTGCTTTTAGTGATACTGCTTTTTTCTGGCGTAATTGCGGGTTAGTGGGGATGGGATTGGTTTTCATCAATGCCGTTATTTGTGGGCAGCGACTCGCATTTGCTGCGGTTCCTGGAATTATTATTATCTTGTTATTCTTGACGGGACAAATTACCAACCTAAAACGATTTATTCCGATTGGAATAGGACTAGCTTTAGTAAGTTTTATCGGATTTTCTTTTTTCAATCCCGACTTTATTCAAGAACGAATAGATAGCTTTGTCAATCGCTGGAATAACTCGCCACCTTATTATTTTGTTCAAGAACAATTTAATTTTGCATTGATTAATCAAAAGGGATTATTCGGTAATGGACTGGGAACAGCAACGAATTCTACTCGCGTATTTGGAGACGTCTCACTGGTCGAAACTTATCAGCCGAAACTGCTCTTTGAAATAGGCTGGCCGGGATTGCTTGCATTTCTTATCTTTGTCACCCATTTGAGTTATCTTGGTTTTAAGTCTTATCGGTCAGTAAAAGATAAAAGTTTGAGAAGTTTTGCTTCTAGTTTTTGGATATTTATGTTGATTATTGCCTATTTTCCCTATTGGTATCCTTTAGATACCGATCCAGTAGCGGTTTACTATTGGCTTTTCGCTGGAGTTGTTTTAAAATTACCCTTTATTGACAAACAAGAACAAAAGAAATTAAAAGAAGAAAAAGAGCGAGAAGCCGCCAACAAAAAGATCCCGAAAGTAGCAGGCAAAAATGTTTCAGTTGCCTAACACTTATAAAATAAGAGAAATTGATATAATTATTAATTAGTAATTGGTCATTGATATGTTCTATCCGTCTATTTCTCTGATTATTCCCACTTATAGACGGGAAGATCCCCTCAAAGCTACCTTAGAGGATGTTCTCAATCAAGATTATCCCCAGCTTGAAGTTTTGGTAGTCGATCAAACCCCTACCCACACTCCCGCCATTCAAACTTATTTAGAACAACTGGCAGCCGCTAACAAAATTCACTGGTTGCGCGTAAGTTGGGCAAGTTTGCCTGCGGCAAGAAATTATGGAGTGCGGCGATCGCGAGGGGATATTATTGTATTTATTGACGATGATGTGCAACTGCCTCCAGGTTACCTCCAAGCCCACGCACAAGTCTATCAGGAACGCCCGGAAGTTGGTGCAGTGGCAGGACGAGTATTTGATCGCATGAAGTTGGCGGATGCCGAAAAAGCCAATACTAGCAACACTCCTTATAGCATTGAATTTCTACCTTCTGAGGCAATGGATCCTGGAATTGCTTGGTATTATATCGATCTCGTTCATACAATTAAGCCTCAACAAGTCATTTCTACGCGAGGTTGTAATATGTCTTTTCGCCGCGACATTTTTATGAAATACGGTATTTGGTTTGACAAGCGCTTTCGTGGAAATGCCGTTAGAGAAGAATCGGATTTCTGTTTGCGCCTGCGACAAACCGATTATCAAATTTGGTACGAACCCAATGCCTATTTAATTCATTTGGGTGAAGAAACAGGTGGCTGTCACGACATCAGTACGCGATCGCTTCAGTATCAGTTAACATTTTATCACAACCATTTTCTCATGGCGTTAAAAAATCTAACTTTTAACCAACAATTGCGCCTCTATGCAAAACTTTTTGATTGTCATGTTTTAGGCAATCCTCCTTGTAATAAAAGCGGTTCTCCTCTTAAAATTTTAACTCGTGGCTTTTTTTATGGTTTAGGTTATTTTGATGCCCTAAAAACACTTTTTCAATCGCGATGGCATGACGGAAACGAACAAGTTTATACTAGTCAAGATAAAAATATAAGCCAATAAAAAATTATGAAAATTTTAGTTGTTAGCCACACTTATATTGTTGACCTCAATTGTGAAAAGCTCAAGATTTTAGCGCAATTAGAACCTGATATTGAAGTTGCTGTTGTCGTTCCCAAACGCTGGCGGCCTGGTGGTATACAAAATAAAGTTGTTGCAACAAAAGCCTGGACAGATAAGCATTTTCAAGTTGTTCCTATTTCAAATTTTAGTAAAAATAATCAAGGGCTATTAACTTTTGGTGGAGATATAATTGCTTTTTTAAAAGAATTTAAGCCTCAAATTATTCAGGTTGAGCAAGGAGTTAAATCTTTAGCTTATGCTCAACTAATTACGTTAAATAAACTCTTGGGTTTACAAGCTAAAAACTTGTTTTTTACCTGGTGGAATTTGCCTTATCGGGCAAAATTCCCAATTTCTTGGCTAGAACATTACAATTTACAGCAGACTGATGGATTGATTGCTGGTAATCAAGATGCTGCCGATATTTTACGCGAACATGGATATCAAGGTGCAGTTAAAGTGATGCCACAATTAGGCGTTGATGAAACGCTGTTTTCTGCCTGTCCTCAACCCGAATTAATGAATGAGCTAGAGATTAAATCTGATGAGTTTGTCATTGGATTTATCGGCAGATTTGTACATGAAAAAGGGATTTTAACGTTGCTTAAAGCAGTGGCAAAGCTGCCAAACAATACTTATAAGTTACTATTACTAGGACGGGGTGAACTTAAAGAAACGATTTTAAATGAAGCAAAAATTTTGGGAATTGAAAACCGATTAATCCTGGTAGAAAGTGTCCCTCACGATCGCGTTCCTTGTTATATTAATGTCATGAATGCTTTAGTGTTACCTTCTGAAACAACTGATCAATTTAAAACGCTAACGGCTGTCGGCTGGAAAGAACAATTTGGTCACGTACTGATTGAGGCAATGGCTTGTAAAATACCTGTAATTGGCTCTAATTCTGGAGAGATTCCTAATGTAATTGGGGAAGCTGGATTAATCTTTCCTGAAGGAGATGTCGATGCTTTAAAAGACTGTTTGCAACAAGTCATAGAAAATACAGATTATGCTATAAACCTGGCTGAAAAAGGCTACCAACGAGTACAAGAAAAATACACTAATAAAGCACTAGCTCATGAGTTATTGGACTTTTACTTAGATCTTTTAAAAGATTGATAAGGTATCGAATAAAAAAGTAGCAATTGTTAATTATTTTCCCTTTATTTTTTTTGCAATGAAACCTGAGATGATTACCTTTTTTAGACAAGCTTGGATTGTGTTAAGATACGGCAAGCGATTCATGCTTTGGAATTTATTTTTAGCTTTTATTCCTTTAGGATTGAGTTTTTGGTTATTTAAAGGATCGAGAAAAACCTCTGCATTATGGTGGATTGTTTTCGTGATTTTTATTGCTTTTCTACCGAATGCTCCTTATGTTTTAACTGATATTATTCATCTCATTGATATTATTCGTTCAGGGCTTTCTGTATGGCTCGTTACCCTCGTGTTAATTCCTCAGTATAGCTTATTCATCCTAGCAGGCTTTGAAGCTTACGTCATTTCTTTAATGAATTTGGGAAGTTATTTAAAACAGCAAGGATTAAAAAAGTTTACCTGGAGTATTGAACTGACTCTGCACTTACTCTCAGCAATTGGCATTTATTTAGGACGGTTTTTGCGATTTAACAGTTGGGATTTTATCACTAGTCCGAGAACATTACTCGATAGTATTGTGACTGATGTTGCCAGAAAACAACCTATTTTAATTATTGTAGCTACGATTGTAATACTATCTGTTTTATATTGGATATTTAAACAAATAACATTAGGTATTCTTGCCAGAATACAATCTCAAAAATTTAACAATGGGTAATCTTTTATCTTCGCCGTTTGCGAGTGATACTCATTACACCAGCGAATAGCCCTAAACCAAGCACGACAGAAGGCTCAGGCACAGGAACTCGCTCGATAGCAACGCCCGCCAATCCCCAAAAACCATCAAGCGTACCAGGTCTGACCTCAATACCAATTCCCCCCGTGTTAGGGCCACTCGTCCAAGACGGAACGACTAGCGCGTAACTCGATAAGCTGCGACTGCTGTCTCCCAACTCACTGTTGACAAACAGTTGATTGCCTTCACTCCCAACCATAAAAGAAGGCGGGTTTTGAGTTTCTATGGCAATTAGATTTTTAAAATCAAGCGTATTAAAGGAAAATACCCAGACGCGATACAAAGCTCCGGGAACTAAACCGAGAAACCAGTAATCATTCGGGTCTGAACTTTCAAAAAATCCATCGAGTCCCGCTAAGGAAGTCGAATAGGAAGGCAGTTGATTGGCAGGAATCGCTCCTGCAACTGCATCAGGTGTTGGAAAGCTCGTAATTCGGGTAAATCTTGCGCTGGTGACTGCCCCAGTTTGGTCAACTAAGTTATTCACCTCCGATTGTGAGGGAGTCATGAGATTCCAGTTGAGAGGAGACGTTCCTCCTGGTACATCAAAGTCGATACCAATCAAGGCAGAGGCGCGAACAGCACTTACAGAGCTAAACAGCCATAAGGTGCTTCCTGCAACAGTCAGAGCCAAACTGGATAAGCGGTTAAGTTTCATGTAAGAAATAAACTGATATGACTAAGGAATCTTACCGAAGATTTTAGCAGAGCCTTAGATTTTGTAAAGGTGGCTTGAGTAGGAATTTCAATGGTTAAATTATGGCAATTTTCGGCAAAAAGCCAGTTTATGTCAACGATTGTTCTTTAACTCACGCGGAAATTTATAATAAATTTATAATAAATTTATTTTTTGAAGCTCACTTTGCTTTTTCTCGTCTAGTTTTACAAAAGCCACATATAACTCACTTAGTTATTTATAAAACCGATAAATTTACGAGGGTTTTAATCGGTAAAAATACGGAGTTTTTTTGTGAAAAATCTATATTTAATTTTCCTAAATATAAGATTTTTATAAGTTCTTTAAAATAGACGGATGACTGTAGATACCTACCTAAGTTTCCCCCCTTGCCAAAATTCAGAAACTTCCTATAATCGTAATCACAAGTACGAAAATTTACTGAAATGCCTAGCGACTTCAGTATCTTAATTACGAAAATTTAACGTCCCTGATGAAAAGAAAGCATTATTCAAAAACTGCGAGGCACAAAAAAATGAAAAGAATCAGAAAATTTTTTAACCCTGCTAGTGTTACCGCAGGCTTTACCCTTGTCGAACTCTTGTTGGCTTCATCTTTGACTTCAGTGGTTGTCGGCAGTAGCAGCTTTGGTTTGTTGACAATTTTAAGAAACAATCAAAAATCAAATCTTTACAGCGAAATAAGTTACGATGTCAATCGAGCAGTCGAGTTCATGTCAGATGAAATTAAAATGGCTCAAACAGTAGAATCTGATGCTGACAGTGCTGTTACCAAGATTGCTGGCTTTACCTTGCCGAAAGGAGCCACTCCCGTTCTCGTGTTGGAAACCCCAATCGGTGAGAGAGTCGTCAATGTTGTTTACTACACGCAACCCGTAGAGCAGACTTGGGTCGGGCCAAACGTCATTTATCGCTGGGGGCCATCCTTGGATGAAAATGGCAATTATGATATGGCATCGCTCGACGATCCGACTAAATGGGAAGCTCAAGTTTTGATTGATGCGATCGATGATGCTCCAAAAAGCAAAGTCTGTCCGACGGATTGGGAATCTACCAACGACAAGCCGATTCAAGGGTTTAATGCCTGCGTCAAAGCAGACAAACTGGTAGAGTTAAATGTCGCCGCCGCCGTTGACCATCACGTTCTCAAAAAACAAGACCTTTCCTATCAGGCATCAACGATGGTATTTCCTAGAGCGGGGCGTATTCTCGTTCCTGATGACCTTTCTTCTATTGACACTACGCCTCCTAGCGATCCTCCTAGCGATCCTCCCGACGATCCGCTAACTCCCATCGTTCCTCCTATATCCGATCCGCCAAGGCTTCCTTTTAAATGTGTTAATACTGAATGTGAAACTGGAGAAACTAGCCTTACGTTTGAAGTGCTTGGTGGTGCTATTACTTGTGGCAAGGGAGGAGACAAAATTCCCGTCACTACCAAACTTAATTTGACCTATGCTGATGGAAAAGTTGCCTCGACTTCACTAGAAGCGAATAAGCCCTTATCGCTGGCGACGCTGCCATCAGGAACTAAGATCAATCTTGCTTCGATTGCCGATGGAGGATCTTGCAAACATCTCCAGCAAGTTAAAACCAATACCCCGACTCCTTTGGTGACTGTCCTTAAAAATGGCGATCCGCTTCCTGATATTAAGCCTTTTGACCATCAAGACCGGATTGCGGTTTTTGTCCAAAAGTATATTAAAGACGGGAAAATTAACATTCAGGACAATCAGGTAATCTACCTTTTCGAGTTAGGGGCGATCGATCTTCAAAATGAAGCTTTCGATCTGCAAGATAATGTTGTTTTGGCAACGATTAAACCGCCTAGTAATGAGGGAGTGACGCTGACTCCACAAACCCCCACACAGACCTGTACTCGTCGCTGCTAAGCTAGGATTTAGAAAACAATAAACAATGAATTAAAAATGGTATAAGCCCTTAGCAAATAGGAGTGTAACGCATGAGTCAAACCCCCATAACAGTCACTTATTCATTAGAAGAAGTCTTAGGGCAAATCAATCAGAAACTGAACACCCTCACTGATATTCGAGTGGAACTAGCGGAAGTCAAAGCGGAAGTCAAAAGCCTAAAAGAAGATGTCAAAGAGTTAAAAGGTTCATCTAAAGCTCAAATCTGGACATTGATCGGCATTCTTTTGACTGCCGTTGGGGGTTTTCTCGTTGCCGTTGGGCGGGTTGTCATCTCAGGTAATCCTTAATTAGGTTTCAACCTCTAATTTTGAAAAAGCCAGTTATACTAGGAACTGTTAGGCTAAATGTAACAATTCGTAATCTTTGGTTCGGATAGGGGGCAAAAAATGGTTGCCATGATGTCAACTGGGTCATCTGCTCAAGACACTAAAGCTCTCAGAGAAGTTTGGGAAGACCTGCATCTCGAAAGTTGTCCGCACCATTATAACTTCCACATGCACACGACTTATTCTGACGGCAAACTCACTCCCACAGCCTTGATCGAACAGGCAGTCGTCATTGGAATCAAGGGGATGGCAATTACTGACCACCATTCTATCCGAGGCTATCAGATGGCTCGAACTTGGTTAGAAACAACTTGCCCTCAGCCATCTGTCTCTGGCTTGCCTCACCTCTGGACGGGGGTAGAAATTACTGCTTCCCTACTCGATACCGAAGTCCACATTCTCGGCTACAGTTTTGACCCAGAACACCCCTTGATGCGCCCCTATCTGCAAGGCAAACAACCTTCCCGAAAAGAGGCTTGTGTGGGTAATGCGATCGCAGCGATCCATCAAGCAGGAGGACTGGCGGTTCTCGCTCACCCAGTGCGTTACCATCGCTCTGCCAGCGATCTGATTCCTGCGGCGGCGGAATTGGGCATAGATGGGGTTGAAGCGTTCTATGCTTATGGCAATCCCAAGCCTTGGCAAGCGAGTCCCAAAGAAACCCAACAGGTGAGTGCGCTCAGTGAGATTTACGGACTGTATAAAACCTGCGGAACGGACTCTCACGGGACTTCGTTACTTCAGCGCATCTAAAAGGTTAGGGTTAACGGATAAAAGTTATATCTCTCTAGGGGAGCGACTCACCTAAATGTTTGACGTTTGACTCCCACTCCCAAACCCAAAACGCTCAAAGCCAATAAACCAACAACTGGAGTCGGTTCGCTTACTTGCTCAAAGGTTATATCACCGAAACCTGGCTCACCCGACGAGATGATTTCATAGGCAAAAAATGCTTGGTTCGCTTCAAAAAAGCCAGGCTCGAAGGAGAACGAGACTTGACTATCTTGGGCCGAAAAACTCAAGCCTAAGAATTCGCCTAGGGAATTAGAACACTTATTCTGTGAAATTGATGATTTTTGTTGTCGATTTGAAGACAGATTCAATTCTCAACTTCTAGCGTCAAAAGTCCAGAGAAGAAATCGAAAAAGTCAATTGTTTTTAAGTGAAATAATGACGATAAACTGTTAATGATCAGTTAAAAAATATTTCCCAAATTGTTCATTCTCGCCATCGAAGTATTCCTAACTTTATGGTTAACCTGATAGCTGGTTTAATCGCTTATACTTTTCAAGAGAAAAAACCTTCATTAAAACTAGATAGAAATGAAGTCGAAAACTTACCTATTTTGTATGTTTAATTAATCTTTTTATTCAATTAAATTATTTAGCTTAATTTTCCTTTCATTGCAGTGTTTGGATTAGTTAATTTTGCTGTTTTATTCTCAATAAAGACT
>JBGTNM010000087.1:0-14449 GCA_041743025.1 Microcystaceae cyanobacterium | reverse complement strand
CTAATAATCTTTTTATTTCTTTAGGATGTTTTTGTAGATAATCCCAAGTGTAATTGTCCATTTTGGCTGTCACTCAATTAATTTTTACTTTTATTATACTCTATTTTTTGGATTTTATAGTATTATGGAGAAGTCTAATAGATAATAAGCTTATTTGAATTTTCAATTACCAATAACTCATTCCAAAATATCTTTATGATTAGTCATTAACTAGAATTCATATAACGTAGTTCAATAGTAGTTAAAAATTCATAATTTAGCAATGTTCTTGTCCGAAAACTGTAATAAATTTCGGAAGTAATTCGGAAGTAAGTAGTTTATTCTGAGTAGAAAGCAATCTCGATAAATCCCTCATGTTTTGGGGTACATCTCCCTTGTGACTTGTGATTCTTAGGAGGAATTATAAAAATTAACACCTAATTCTCGCTATCGGAGGCTTGGGATTGTTAACCACCCGCAAAGTAATTGTCAAACTTCACAAAACCAGGAATAGTAACCCATTTTTAAGAATTGCTGACATTCTTGAACCGACTTTAGATGAACCAACAACCAGCAATATAAATTCTGGAGAACTAACAAAAACCATGAAAAAGGCACAAATTAAGCTCGCTTTTTGCGGAATATGCTTTGTATTTTCTTTGGCATCAGCGACAACTGTCTCAGCCGCTTCTCTAACCGGTACTAAAAGTTCCGCTTCAAATGTTCAGACAGCAGCAGTCGGAGGTGGTGTTGTTGAAGGAGGAGCGATCGCCACAATCGGCGTTGCTTTACTCCAAGAAGTGAAAACTGCCATCCAATCACTAGGTAAGGCGGTTGCTTATGCCAAAGCGAAAACTGATGGCCCCGATAGCGATGATCGCGCTGTTAAATTTAACGATGACCAAGATCATGGTTTGGATTGGTCTTTAGATGCTAATACAGGATTAATTAGGGGAAAAAATAACGTTGACGATCGTGAAGAAACCCCCTACACGCCTGGAGATACCCATTTTGCAAAAAGCGAAATTCACTTTAAAAGTACTGGCGGTGTCTGGAGACCGAACCCAACTGTTACTGTCGGGGGGAAAAAACAAGAATTTGGAGGATGGGTATCGGCAAAGCCTGAAGACGACCCG
This sequence comes from Microcystaceae cyanobacterium, assembly GCA_041743025.1. Taxonomy (GTDB): domain Bacteria; phylum Cyanobacteriota; class Cyanobacteriia; order Cyanobacteriales; family Microcystaceae; genus JBGTNM01. The sequence continues at coordinate 13,334 of JBGTNM010000087.1, read as the reverse complement.
ACAGTAGCCAATCAAAAAACCTCTGCTGCTGCTGCTGCCGCTTTCTCAGCCGATGGCAAGAATTTAGATTTTTGCTATAGTGCCGGGGTTGAATCAACTGGTGGAGTTATCTTTGAACTTGAAAAGCTCCAAAAAGTCGATTGTTCCACATTAAATCAACCTCCAAGAGCTAATAGTCAATTAGCACCAACAGACAGTACTATCGCACAAGACGCTCCTCTCCCTGAATTTGCGCTAGAACAAGGAGCAGTTTTCTTAGCCAGTGTCAAGCGATTTGCCTTTGATGATGTCGGTGGGGATCTCGTATCAATCCACCCTTTGTTTAATTCCACCGTCGATCTCTTCCACTCATATATTCAACAAGATAGCAACTCCTCTATCTTGCCTGTCCTTGAAGGTTACGATATAGCCCTTCAGGAATTGAAGCAAGAGGGTTATGGGGAACGCATCGAAGGAACCGACTGGGTTTTGTCAGAAAATTCCAATGAAACGGCAGATTTGACCATAGTTGGCGCAGGACTTCAATTTAACGAGCTATTCATCCCGCGTGGAGGTTTATCTAATGCAGAACTGTTGCAAAATTACTTTACTGGCGGTGGTGTCAGTATCGTCGCTCCAAGCCACGCACAACAAGGTTATGTACCTCAACTAACTTTTTTTGCACCCGTCACTAGTGGTCAAGACATCTCAACTCTGATTGGACGGGATTTTGTGATTCCGCAAAATGGAGATCCCAGCATCGCCGAAACCGATCCGTTATTTGGTCTTGCTTTTGGCGTTAGCGGTGGCATCGATAATGCCGTTGAACTAGCTTTAAATACGGAAGGAAACTTTGTCAGAGACCTTGCTACTCAAGCATGGGATGGGCAAAGTGATACTGTTGCATTTGCTATTCCAGGAACCAATTTTCATTACGAAAATGCTTCTGGATTAGTTGATATCGCCGTTGCTAGTCCTAACAATCCCAACGATCCCAACGATCCCAAAAAAGTTCCTGAACCTCGTTCTGTTCTCGGCATTTTTGCAGTGGGAGGACTGGGATTGTTAACCACCCGCAAAAAACCAGCCAATAGCTGTAAATAATTATTAACTCACCTGCGATCGCTATTCCTGCTTCTCCTGACAAAAAAGCGATCGCACCTCTTCATAAGAACAATAACTCATAAGCTGTGGTGCATCTAAAATAGATATTAGTTTCAATCCTAATGTTCTACAGCTTATGAGCGATCGCCTCGAACCTATCTGGCAACCCAGTGCCGATCGCATTCAACAGAGCAACCTGACGGCATTTGTCGAACGAGTTAGCCGACGCTACTGCCGCGACTTCCGCACCTACGCCGAGTTACACGCCTGGTCAATCGAGCATCCTGAGCAATTTTGGCAGGCAATTTGGGAGTTTTCCGAGATTATTGCTTCAATTCCAGCACAGCAAGTTCTCAGTCGGGGAAACACGTTTGCTGAGACTGCCTGGTTTCCAGATGCGTGTCTAAATTTTGCTGAAAATCTTTTGCGTCGTCGGGATGACAAGACAGCCTTAGTTAGCTTCACAGAAGACGGAATCTGCCGTACTTTAACCTACTCTCAACTATATCAGCAAGTGGCCGAATTGGCAACATCTCTGCGGGAATCTGGCATTACTACAGGCGATCGCGTGGCGGGATTTTTGCCTAATATCAGAGAAACCGTAGTAGCGATGCTGGCAACAGCGAGTATTGGAGCAATTTGGTCGTCTTGTTCGCCTGATTTTGGCATTAACGGACTGAGCGATCGCTTCGGACAGATTGAACCGCGCTTGCTGTTTGCCGCCGATGGTTACGAATACAAAGGGAAAAAGCTAGACTGTCTCGAACGGGTACGACAACTGCAATCCCAGCTTCCTAGCTTAGAAAAAATCGTCATTGTGCCTTTTCTTGATGCTGCGCCGAATCTGCGAGGACTAGATAAAGTAGTTTTATACGAAGATTTCCTGCAAAAAGAAGCTTCAGAAATCGTATTTGAGCAACTTCCTTTTAACCATCCCCTCTGCATCGTTTATTCTTCGGGAACCACTGGAATGCCAAAATGCATCGTGCATGGTGCTGGGGGAACGCTGCTACAGCACAGTAAAGAGTTGCGTTTGCATACAGACTTACAACCCGACGACACGATATTTTACTTTACCACCTGTGGCTGGATGATGTGGAATTGGTTAGTGAGCAGTTTGAGTGTGGGAGCAACCGTCATACTCTACGAAGGTTCTCCCTTTCATCCTAGTCCAGAAAGGCTTTTCAACCTGATTGATGCCGAAAAGATTAGCATTTTTGGCACGAGTGCGCGTTATTTAGCGGCGGTAGAAAAAGCAGGAGTTAAACCGCGTCTAACGCATCAGCTAAGCTATCTTAAAACCCTCCTTTCAACGGGTTCTCCCTTGGTTCCTGCTAACTATGAGTACGTTTACCGCGATGTAAAAAATGATGTCTGCCTGTCGTCGATTTCCGGCGGGACAGACATTCTCTCTTGCTTTGCGCTAGGCAATCCGACTCTCCCCGTCTATGTTGGGGAATTGCAGTGTTTGGGGTTAGGCATGGCAGTTGATGTGTTTGATGAAGTCGGAAACCCCTGTGTCGGCAAAAAAGGGGAATTGGTGTGCAAGCAGCCTTTTCCTTGCTGTCCGCTTGGATTTTGGAACGATCCCCAAGGAGAAAAGTTTTATCGCGCTTATTTTGCCAAATTTGACAATATTTGGACGCACGGAGACTATGCCGAAATTAGCGATCGCCTTACCCACCGAGGTTTAATTATTTACGGACGTTCTGATACGGTTCTCAATCCGGGTGGCGTGAGAATCGGTACGGCAGAAATTTACCGTCAAGTCGAGCAATTTGAGGAAATTTTAGAAAGTTTGGCAGTAGGACAGCATTGGCAAGATGACGAGCGAATTATTCTTTTTGTCATCCTCAAAGCCGATAAAATTTTGGATGAAACCTTAATCAAGCACCTGAAAACGCAAATTCGGGAAAATACCACGCCGCGCCACGTTCCTGCCAAAATTATCGCCGTTCCCGACCTTCCACGCACTCTCAATGGCAAGTTAGTCGAACTCGCTGTGCGCCGCTTGATTCATGATGAACCTGTCAGCAATACTGATGCTTTAGCCAATCCTGAAGCACTAGATTATTTTAAAAATTTAGCAGAACTTAATTGTTGAATCGAGAAAAACGAAGTCAGAGGAAGCCCTGGCTTTAAAAATCAGGGTCTCTCTGACTCATCAAATTATCCCTCAGCGATAATGGTTGCCAATCCATCCAGTAGGCGTTGGTTATCTTCTACGGTTCGCACTGCAACCCGGAAAAAGCGATCGCCGAGTTCGGTAAAACTCAAACAGTCGCGAATGAGAAGGCGATGAGTTTTGAGTAATTTTGCTTGTAGTTGGGAACTGGGGTAGTCAGTGCGAACAAGGAGGAAATTAGCAGCACTCGGTCGAGGTTGCAAGCCTTTTAAAGCAGATAGGCCTTCAAACAATTGGTTTCTAGTCGGTAGTAACCAATTCCAAGTTTTTTGCTGAAATTGAGTATCTTTAATAACGGCTTCGGCGACGATCGCAGCTAGACTGTTAACAGACCAAGGATCGCGCCATCTTTGCCAGCGTTGGAGTCTCTCAGGATGGGCGATCGCATAACCCAAACGCAGACCGGGCAAGCTGTAAAATTTAGTCAGCGATCGCACGATCACTAAATTAGGATAAGTCTCTATGAGGGGAATGAGGCTTTGTTGCTGATGGGGGGGCAAAAAATCCATAAACGCCTCATCGACAACCACCAGGGCAAATTGTTCTAGCAACGGCGTGATCGTTTCTCTTGACCAAAGGTATCCGCTAGGATTATGAGGGTTGTTCAGTAATAAACCCGCTTTTTCTGGATTACTGCTAATTTTAACGCTTAAAGAATAAGATTCGGCTTCAACCTGTAACAAATGAGGTTGTATCTTTGCCTCAAAGGCGTTTAAAGCTCGCCAGTAGTCCCCAAAGGCTGGGGTGATTAAAATAGTCATTTCCTGCTGTGCTAGTTCGCGGCTAGCCCAGGTCAGTAACTCGGCTGCCCCATTTCCGGGTAGTACCCATTCGGGGGGTAACTGATGCCATTTGGCGAGAGCCGATCGCAGTTGGTTATAATCGGGGTCGGGATAGGTTGTCAGGGTTGCTAGCCCTTGCCGAATCGTATCGAGAGCGATCGCAGGCGGCCCTAATGGGTTGATACTAGCGGAAAAATCCACAATAGAAGAAATTGGACAGCCTGCTTGCTGGGCTGCCCAGACTAAATTCCCACCATGAACGGGTCTTTGCACGTTTTAAGTCGCTTAGCCTCTAACTACTCGGAAGGAGCGACTTTTTCTTTAAATAATTTACCCGCAGAAAAAGCGGGAACTGTCGTAGCAGGAATTTCCATTTTTTCGTTCGTTCTAGGGTTGCGGCCTTCGCGAGCTTTTCGTTCCCGTGATTCAAAGGAACCAAACCCGACGAGAGTGACTTTATCATTGCTAGCGACTGCGTCCATAATCGTGTCAATGGTTGCCGAAATCACCGCTTCTGCTTCTTTTTTTGTCACATTAGCTCTTTTAGCTACTGCGTCAACCAATTCGCCTTTATTCATCAGAAAATCTCCTAATTTTTAACGATCTGAGGTTTTTTGAGAGTTGGTTTTTGTTAATAGGGCTTCTCAAAGAGTTGAGCGACACAACAGTTGGATAGGATTTACCCAGCTTAGATCGCTCAAATTCTGGCTAGCTAACTATTTCACTGCATTATTTTACGTCCAATTTGTGCAAACTGGATCGCTGAAACCTTTAATTTATGTAGACTTTGTCGGTTTTTTTAGTCATTTGTTCCCAGAAAAAAATCTGTAAGTCGAAAAAATTCAGCTAATAAAAATAAAAAAGCAGTATAATTTGTATAATTGGGATAAAAATCAGCTTTTTCGCGGAAAATTCTCGTTTAGCTGCTAAATACTATAAAAATCACTAATTAAATATTTTTAACTCCCTTAAGGAGGGGATAATGAACCATTACCCATTACCCATTATTGTTAATTGATTTTAAGCCAACGGTACTGATAGCCTTCATTCTCGGCCCCCCAAACCTGATTGCCTCGCTCATCGAATCCGCGATCCCAAGTATCCATTCCTTCTTCGTGCAGGATAATCGTATTGGTAATCGTGACCGCGCCGTTGAGGTTTGCCGGACAGCCTTTAGGCGGCGTTTCCCCAGTGTAGCCTCGCTCAGTCGGTTTGAGAAAAACGCTACAGACGCTTTCTCCCAATTGCTGCAAAGGTATCTGTCTGCGGGTTTCGGCATGATCGCACAGTCCGATCAAAGAGGGTGCGTCAGTCGGTTTGAAACTGCGAGATTCAACAGTATTAGCCGTCTGAGCGCTTTGAATCAAGAGAAGGCGCTGGCGGTAGGGGCGATCAAGCTTACTCGTTAAAGCTTGTTCTTGATAGAGATAGACTGCATTTGGCTTTTCCATCACTTGCACCCGACAGGTCGTCATGCGAACACTGGGTTTGTTGGGGTTTTTAGCCGCTTGGGTAGTGGTATCCATTACGCCAACCAGGTGAGAAACTACATTATTAACGTGTGTTTCAACCGAAGACGCTTGAGTTACCAGCGTTGTCAATGGATTGAGAAAAACGGCAACCAGCGTCAGAGGTAAGTAAATTTCAAACATGAAGGTACATTTCAGAGTGCCAAGAGTTTAAACTGTAACCAAAAAGAACATTTATGTCACCTTCTCCAAACCGCCAAACAGCAACATCCAGACTGAGACAATCAACCAATGAATTACAACAGAAAACCACAAAGAACCACTACGCAAATATGTAACTGTACAGCATATTCCTAATAAACCAGCACCTGTCAGAAAAACTGGTTTGGAGAAAAAAGGTTTTCCAAAGGGATTAAGTGGGTGATAGATCAGAAATAATATCCAACTTACGACGATGGCGAGCCAGCGCTTTTGATTTACTACCTGTTCACTAGGATGAGGAATAATCAGAACTCGGAATAGGATTTCCTCGTTAAGCGCTGGCATTATGAGAGTGCTAATGAGAACAACTATCCAAGTTGTCCATTTAGTCTGAATTTCAAGCTTAAGAAAACCGGAGTAAAAGCCAATTGGCAAGTAAAGTAGTGCGTATAGTCCCAGCAAACTAGCAACTACTTGAAGTTCTCTTAGGCAGAGACGTTGAAAAAAAGCTTTAGTTAGTCGTTTATGAATCAGTTGCAATATCTTCTTCATAAGTCACTTCTTTCTTTTCTAATCGGGTCATATAGTCAGATATCTAAAGACGAGTGACAAATTCTTGATAACAGTCCATATTAGGGCGTTATCCCGACATTTGCTCTATGTTTTTCATGATTTGTAATATAAAATTGTCTTCTAAAAATTTTGTTTAGCTTCTTTCTAAACGCTGTAATTTTTATTGGCGGATATCTCTCTCAACAAGAGCAACTAGTTCTTCTAACTGTAAGCCAAATTCTTGTAACTCTAAACGAGTTTTACGTAAATTAGTCACTAAACGCTTTCTTGTCGGCGCATCAGGTATCCGAGCTTCTCCCGTCATAGTAAATTCCATAGGATAGGATTTAACTGAATTTAGTTGTTTTGCAAAAGTTTGATAGCCTCATCATAGCCTCTTGATGCAACCCCTAACAACTTCAATTGTATGCCTCTATCTCGCCGCCAGCTACTGCTTCAAGGAACTGCCTGTGCTGCTTTAACAGCATTGGCTACTCCAGGAAAAGCCGTAAATCCTTCTATACTTAAACCGCCTCGCCTCAAAGCGGGTGGGGGTGTTGGCCTGATCAGTCCTGCGGGTGCTACTTTTATGGTTCAAGAGATTGCGATCGCCTCGGAAGCCGTCAGAGCGTTAGGACTGGTTCCCCATCTCGCTCCCCATATCAGCGATCGCTATGGCTATTTAGCAGGGAAAGATCGAGATAGAGCCAGCGATATCAATCAGTTTTTTGCCGACCCCAAGATAGACCTCCTCCTGCCGATACGAGGGGGATGGGGATGCGCTCGCCTCCTGCCTTATCTAGATTACGATCAGATTCGCCGCCATCCCAAAATTATTGTTGGCTTTAGCGATGTAACTTCACTAATTTTGGGTATTCAAGCCAAAACGGGGTTAGTGACCTTTCATGGCCCCAATGGCTTGAGTTCTTGGCGAACAGCACAAGTTGACTCGTTTCGTCGGGTGTTATTTGCCGCTGAAAAAGTCAGCTTTCAAAATCAACCCGACAGCGACGATGCTGACCGCCTAATGCAGGTCAAAAACCGCATCCAGACGATTACCCCTGGTAAGGCCACTGGCAGACTTTTGGGAGGCAATCTGACGGTACTCTCAGCGATTGTTGGTTCGCCTTATCTGCCGAACTTTAAAGGGGCAATTCTGTTTCTAGAAGATATCGGCGAGAATATTTATCGCCTCGATCGCTTGCTGACTCAACTTAAACTGGCAGGCATTTTGCAGGACTTGGCAGGGTTCATTTTTGGACAGTGCGATCGCTGCTTGCCCGATGGAGACTATGCTTCTTTGACGTTAGAAGAAGTGGTTTGGGAACATATCCAACCGTTGGGGATTCCCGCTTGGTATGGGGCGCAAATTGGTCATTTAGAGAATATTGTCACTTTGCCGTTGGGGACGGTGGTAGAAATTGAGGCGACTGCCGGAACGATTCAAATGCTAGAACCGGCCGTGAGCTAAAATGATTCAAGAAATGTGCAACACTGAAATGAGAATCCATCCAACTGTGAGTCTAGATTGAAAGTCGAACCCTTGACTGAGCCCAATCGCGATCGCTCTACTGCTGCCGAATTTCCCCATCTTGAACCTCATCCCCCTCACGAACACGGGACGGGAACTCGCCACGTTCACAGTGAAGCTTCCCTCCGGCAAATAGTCAATCGCCTCTCGCGCATCGAAGGACACATTCGAGGGGTCAAAACAATGGTGACCCAAAGCCGTCCCTGTCCAGAAGTTTTGGTGCAATTAGCCGCCGTGCGTGGTGCCATTGATCGCGTTTCCCGTCTTATTCTTGACGAACACCTCAGCGAATGTATCGCCCGCGCTGCCGAAGAAGGCAATATTGAAGCAGAAATCGAACAACTTAAAGCCGCGCTCGATCGCTTCTTGCCCTGATTTCTCAAGCCAAATGCTATTATAAACAGGGAAATAACTCCTTGGGGCTGTGGCTCAGTTGGATAGAGCAAGCGCCTCCTGAAAACATCGGGCACCATGCGCGGAAACGCCATGCGTGAATGTGGTCAAATTCAAGGAAGCCTAAGTCCACGCTTTGAGGATAAGGTAATCTTGAGCCAAGCTCTACTCCCCCGTAGAGAAGGTGCAGAGACTGGTTGTAGGTGGCGGGGAATTTACTTTTTGTTTGACAAAACAACGCCTATAACATAACGGCCACCACCTAAAGGCATCTGCCTAGGGTGAAGGGATAGTCCAGAGAGTGAGGAAACTCACACCAATCTGAAGCGCTAGGTCGCCGGTTCAAATCCGGCCAGTCCCGTCTATCACTCAAAATCATTACCCTTTTTTAAGTAAGAGGGAGCATAATGATGAAAATAACGTCATCATCAATTGCGCTTGCTGTTGCGCTCAAAATTGATCTCAATTGGTGTGAGTGTGGTGTTGGTATTACTTAAAGTACGTCCCCCCAAACGAGGTCTGACCTCTCTCCCAGGTCAGACGCTCAGGTGGAAACTGCTAGCGTTACTCCTTCCTTTTCTGGGGTTGAGCTGCTGGCTGGGTTACAAACACTTGCAACGTTATGTTGTCAAGCCCGAAGCCATCTTCGTTTTAGGGGGAGATGAAGTCAGAGAACGTTTCGCCGCCCAGATTGCTGCGCGACATCCCCATTTACCGATTTGGGTGTCTTCTGGTAGTCCCCAAGGCTATGCCAGACGAATTTTCGCTAAAGTGGGTGTTAAGCGCGATCGCCTGCGTCTCGATTACCAAGCCCAAGATACTGTTACCAATTTTACAACTCTCGCCGACCGACTCAAAGCTCAAGGCATCGATAGCGTTTACCTGATCACCTCAGACAATCATATGCGCCGCGCCTGCATTGTCGGCGAGATTGTCTTTGGCAGTCGCGGCATTGCTATCATTCCGCTATCGGTTCCTTCAGACGCACCACCCGAACCGCTCGAAAAGTCCCTGCGAGATGGAGCCAGAGCTATTTTCTGGCTAACAACTGGCAAAACGGGCGAAACCTTGTTTCCTTATAAGCATCTTCTCACTAACGATGATACAAACACAAGAATTTAAAGCTTTTTCTCCTGACGAATATCTTGAATTAGAAATTAATTCAGATGAGCGGCATGAATATCTCAATGGAGAAATTTTTCAAATGACAGGAGGGACTCCCAATCATAACAAACTTGCTGGCAATTTTTATGCGGCTCTTAATTTTGCTCTCAAGGGTCAAGCTTATGACGTTTTTGTGACCGACCAACGGATATGGATACCGAAAAAACGCATTTACACTTACCCTGATGTGATGGTAATTGCTCAACCCCTTGAATATTCCGAAAATCGTCGAGATACTCTGATAAACCCCTTAATGATTGCTGAGGTATTATCAAAATCAACCAAAAATTTTGATAAAGATGAAAAGTTTGCAGCCTATCGTACTATGCCTAGTTTTCAAGAATATGTGTTAATAAACCAATATACAATTCACGTCGAACACTACCTAAAAACAGAACCTCGAAAATGGATATTTATCGAATACGACGATCCTAAAGCAATCCTAACTTTAGCCTCGGTTGATTTCAGTATCGAGCTTCATAATTTCTACGATAAGATTAATTTTGAAGTTCAATAATTCTTTTAAGTTAAGATTTACCAATAGCACTCATGCCCTACCAATGACCCATTCACCAGATAGCACCTTACTTTCAGCCCACGCACTCTCTAAAAATTTCGGCGGACTGCGAGCCGTTCAAAATGTTCATATTGCCGTACAAACTGGCAGCATTACAGGCTTAATTGGCCCCAATGGTGCCGGAAAAACCACCTTATTTAACTTATTATCAAATTTTATCCGCCCCGACAAGGGAGAAGTCATTTTTGATGGGCAACCTATTCATCACCTCAGTCCCCACAAAATTGCGCTTCAAGGTTGTGTCCGAACCTTCCAGGTGGCGCGAGTTCTCTCTCGCTTGAGTGTCCTCGATAATATGTTACTTGCCGCCCAAAAACAAACCGGAGAGAATTTGGTGCAGGTATGGCTCGAACGCAAGCAAGTCCGCCAAGAAGAGCGGAAAAATCGAGAAAGAGCCTTAGAAATCCTTGAATCTGTGGGACTAGCTGCCAAAGCTCCCGATTATGCAGGGGCACTCTCAGGAGGACAGCGCAAACTGTTGGAAATCGCCAGGGCACTGATGGCACATCCTAAGTTAATTCTCCTCGATGAACCGACGGCTGGAGTCAATCTCACACTCATCGGCAAAATTCGCGAACACATCAAAGATTGGAATAAACAAGGGATTACCTTTTTAATTATTGAACACAATATGGATGTCATTATGAAGGTATGCCACCATATTTGGGTACTGGCGGAAGGTACTAACCTAGCGGATGGAACGCCAGAGGAAATTCAAAAAAATTCAGAGGTTTTGAAAGCTTACTTGGGGGAATAGAGACTATGATTGTAATGATTGAACGAAGACTATGATTAAAGATGTTGAGGATTTTTAAGCCGATTTCGACAAGTAATCCTACAAATCTAGCGGTCTCCCAAAGAGCCAAAAACAAAACCGCCGGGAACTACATGAATCGGCACATTTGCAGCAGCACCACGAGGAGTAACAGTTGCCGATTCAACTCTAGATCCATCTAAAAAAGGCAGAATAATTCCTCGGTTTTGAAGTTCCTGTTGAATAATAGGGTTGTTTTGAACTGCTCGGATAAAACTTTCTCTAACATCAATGGGATTGTCAAAAACCAGTCCAGTTGTGCCAACAAAAAAGGTGACAGGAATTGAAGGAATCTCAGACGAGTTGACGGGAATGCCAGGCGGAATGCGAACATTATTTAGATTAAAGGTAAAGTTGCCATCTGGATTAATCTGACCGCGAGTGGAGAACCTTGCTACAGGCGGAATAGAAGCATCTACATCGAAATCACCATCGAGAAAAGAAACGGTGTCGAGTGAAACATTTAGCAAGTCAATTTGTCGAAAAGTCGTGTTAATTCGGCTGGTAATTCCTCCTTGTCCGCTTAAGGGATCGCTGACACCATTAAGAGCATCATTTAAGAAAGTTCCTTCAAATCCCTGGGGTTGAATTTTTCGAGGTTCTTCAAAGAAAGAAGGCGTTTTGAGAACACATTGTTGATATTCTTCAGCATTTTGGATATTGCCACAGCGTTGTCTTGGACTTGATGTAGCTTGAGCTATCAAATGAGAAATTTGTTCTAGGTTGTCATTGTTTAATTCATCTGCACGAATAACTTCTTCGCCAACAGCAAAATGGGTAATTCCTATCAAAAGAAAGCTCGATAGTATAAGTTTAAATTTCAACATGATTTCTCCTTTTTAAAACCGAAATGTGGTACGAATAGCTCCGACAAAAATTGTGCTATTTTGGGCGCGACTGCCTGGATGAGTGACAACGAACAAACCCGGCGTAATAAATATGCGATCAGAAACCTTGTAGCGATAAAAAAGTTCGTAGTGATAGGCAGTGGCATTGTCTTCACCCAAAAATAGGTTATTGCCATTTTCTAATTTTGGCGGCTGGCCGAACAAAAATGCCAGTAAATCTCCTTGTTGCCAAGCATCCGTCCAGCCGAGAGAAAGCAGATAGGTACTAGTAGTCGCATAACTGTCAGAACCCGTTGCATTCGTAAAAGTGTAACCCCCCCACGCCCCAAAAGTCAGATTCTGAGCAAAACGCCATTGGAAAGAAGCGGCTACTGCGTCGGTTTGGGCAGGTTCTAGAATGAGACTAGAGGTATCGGCATTAAAACTGCCCGTGAAAGTATCTAAGCGTCCATCTGAGTTATAAGCATTGATATAAGTCAAGCCAGCGACAATCGTATCAGTCGGAATGAAAAGCAACTGCGTCCCTATAGCACTATGGTCGGCTCCCCCAATAAAACCTTGACTCGGATCTTGACTGTCCCTGGTTCCATAGGCAACTTGCAAACGCAATCGGTCAAAGATGAGCCAGTCGAAACCGACACCGCCATCGAGTGCGCCAATTTGATAAATCGGATTAGCTAGACCGAAACGAGATAGCGCCCCACGTCCCACATCAAAGTAAGGCGAGTTAGCTGAGAGGACTGAACTGAGGCTAAATCCGACAGGTTGGAAGGTGAAAACAACTTTGTCATCAAAAGCAGCAAAGCGATAGTCTAAGCTATCAATAATGACCTGATTATTGAGATCGTCTTGATAAGAAAGTAAGGCAGCATAGGTGTTTAGAGAGTCGGGATTGGCAAAACCCAGTTCGGGAAAGTTCCCAGAGGCGAGAATGACTCGCAGGCGATCTTTGCCAGTGAAGGAAGCAACAGTTCCCACCCTAGCTAAATAATTTAAGACTGTGTTCGCGGTTCCCGTTCCGGGCGGATCTCCTCCCTCAGCGTCGGCTAGTCCGATGATGACTTCTCCCCCAAAGGACACCGTTGTTGAAAATTGATGGTCTTCCAAAAAAGCGGCTCTATGTTCTAAATTATCAAGCCGTGTGCCTAAAGCCGCTAATTCTTGCTGGAATTCTTGGGCTAGTCGTCTTAACTGATCAATATCTTCTCGTAAGACTGCCACATTCTCTTGTAGGAGGCGTTCAATCGTATTGAGACAGGCATTCAATCCGGCAGCAAATTCCCAACGAGTCAGAGCGCGATCGCCTCGATAGGTACTATCAGGATAACCGACAATACAACCATAGCGTTCGACCAAACTCCGCAGTGCTTCATACGCCCACTCAGTCGGTTCCACGTCCCGCAATTGGTTGACGTTGGTAATCTGACTCATCGGCTTGTCAGGATGACTAATTTGCTCAAAGCCAGCGTTTCGACGGCGATTGAGTAACTCTAAAATCTCTGTATTACTGCTGGGAGTGGAGTTTGAGTGTTGTCTTAACTCAGTCACAACAGGGACAGTCGAGCTTGATTGCGACTTTTCTGGCAGGGAGATCGCTTGTGTCTCTTTGATCGCCTCAATCGGGATTGGCTCTGTCTGTGCCTGGAGAACGGGAAAAGCCTCAGAGCGAAAGTTTTCCTCAGCAGCCAGATTGTGACTGTCTGTTTGGTTATTGACTGGCTGCTCTAGGTTAGCC
>JBGTNM010000086.1:0-11073 GCA_041743025.1 Microcystaceae cyanobacterium | reverse complement strand
ATTGAGTCTCTACAAATGTTTACTGTTGAAACTCAAGCATTAATGAATTTAAGCCGTCATAAATGTGCTAATTATCGACGAGGTATGAGGGCGGCAACCCTCATTGCATCTGCTTTCTAGCTTTTCTTGTCACCCCGTCAGATAAAACGCCTAAGTATTCCCGATAACTACAGATTTTATCGCCTCGCACGTCAAAAGAAATGGCGGCTTGATTTTCGTAAGGGTGGCCGAGCATTTTCCCTTGCGATCGCACCTCAAACACCACCGTCATATCATTGCTAGTCATACGCTCTAAGGTAAGCGTCAATCCTTCTGAAAAAATCTGATGAGAAACAAAATTAAAAAACTCGGCGGCTCTCGCTTTACCCACATTTTTACCCTGAAAAGATCCAACCGGAAACCAAAAGGTAAAATCCTCAGTAAGCATCTCTAAAAAACTATCCCATGTCCCAGTTGCTAAACCCTGTTGAAATTGCTTAAAAGCCGTTTTAGCCGTTGTAATTACTTTAGAATTATTATTATCAGTATGCATCAATTTTTCCCCTAAACATATTATTTACTTTTGCCTCTTGCCTAGGTCGTTTAATTCTTTGCTAACAAGAAAAAAGGGCATGATATTGCCATGCCCCTACTCGTTAATAAATAGGTAGGGTTACATCATGCCACCCATGCCACCCATGCCACCCATACCGCCCATACCGCCCATACCGCCCATATCGGGTGCGGCGGGAGGTTCGGGAGCCGGTTTTTCGACGACGAGGGCTTCGGTGGTGAGTACCATGCCAGCGATCGAAGCGGCGTTTTGTAAAGCAGAACGGATGACTTTGGCCGGATCGACGATGCCAGAGGCGATCATGTCTTCAAACGCACCAGTCACTGCGTTATAGCCAATATTAAAGTCGGTGTCGCGGACTTTTTCGACAATGACCGAGCCTTCCACCCCAGCATTATCAGCCAGTTGACGCAAAGGAGCTTCAAGAGCCTTGGCAAAGAGGTCGGCAGCCACCTGTTCTTCGGGGTCGCTGAGAGTGGTTTTAAAGTCAGCCATTTTCTTGGCCAGGTGAATGAGCGTGGTTCCGCCTCCGGGGACGATTCCTTCCTCAATTGCCGCTTTGGTCGCGTTAAGAGCATCTTCGATGCGGAGTTTGCGTTCTTTGAGTTCGGTTTCAGTCGCTGCCCCCACTTTGATGACAGCCACGCCGCCTGCTAGTTTGGCAATGCGTTCTTGCAGTTTTTCGCCGTCGTAGTCGGAGTCGGTGGCTTCGAGTTCTCGCCGCAGTTGAGCGACGCGGTTTTGGACGGCATCTTTAGTTCGCTGATCGGCACTGACGACGAGAGTGGTGCTGTCTTTGTCGATGGTGATTTTGTCGGCTTGCCCCAGTTGGTCAAAAGTAACGGCATCGAGACTCAATCCGATGTCTTGGGAAATGACGCTAGACCCGGTGAGAATGGCAATATCTTGCAGGACTGATTTGCGCCGTTCGCCAAAGGAGGGGGCTTTGATGGCGGCGATACTTAATACGCCGCGTGCTTTATTGACCACCAGGGTAGCGAGGGCTTCACCTTCAACATCTTCAGCAATAATGAGCAAAGGGCGACCCGCACGAGCAACGCTTTCGAGAACGGGGACGAGATCGGCTATAGCGTTGATTTTTTGGTCGGTAATCAGCAGCAGGGGCTTTTCAAACTCGACTATCTGCCGTTCGCTGTCGGTGATGAAGTAGGCCGAGATGTAGCCGCGATCGATTTGCATCCCTTCGACGACATCGAGTTCGGTTAGCAGGGACTTGGATTCTTCGACGGTAATCACCCCATCGGTTGTCACTTTGTCCATGGCCAAGGCGATCATTTTGCCCACTTCTTCGTCGTTGCCTGACGATACGGTAGCCACTTGGGCGATCGCATCACCGGCGACGGGTTGAGCAACGGCGGCAATCTCTTTGACGAGGTAATTGACGGCTTTTTCCAGTCCCCGGCGCAAAGCAACCGGATTGGCTCCGGCGGTCACGTTTCTCAGACCATCTCGAATGAGAGCTTGAGCGAGGACGGTTGCGGTTGTGGTTCCATCTCCGGCAATTTCCTTGGTTTTGGAGGCGACTTCTTGAATGAGTCTAGCCCCCGTATTTTCGAGCGGATTTTCTAGTTCGATTTCTTTGGCAACCGTTATGCCATCGTTGACGATTTGGGGTGCGCCATATTTCTTTTCGAGTAAGACGTTGCGGCCTTTGGGGCCGAAGGTAATGCGGACGGCATTGGCCAGAGTATTGACTCCTCTTTCTAAGGCTCGTCTCGATTCATCGCTAAATGCAATTATTTTGGCCATAGTTTTCCTAGGTGACGATGTGACCTTCCATTAGTCAATTTAGCACTCTTGAGCCGAGAGTGCTAATAATTTTTGCAGGTGCGATGGAAAATATGGATTAATGTTGCTAGTCGGTAATATGTAATCACCGCATTGAATACTTTAGTCTGTAGAACTTTGGTATTCAAAACTTTAATCTCGATCTATGCAGCCCAGTCACTTAGAGCGAATTTTAGGACTAGAAATACAACGCCGTCGCCTAGAGAAAGGTTGGTCGCAGGAATATTTAGCAGAGGTTACAGGTCTGCACAGAACCTATATTAGCCAGCTTGAGCGAGGTTTAAAAAGTCCATCTGTTAGAGTTCTCAATCACATTACAAATGCTCTGGGTTTGACAATGAGTGATTTTTTGCATGCCGTAGAGGAATTTTTGAATGCTGACGGACAATGAGATTGAAAGATTAAGGCAAGCTATTGTTGCTACCATAGCATCTCCTGTAATCGGTTCGATAGAAGACTATACTTGGGAAGCAATTTTTCACTTTAGTAAGCAACCTCCTGATAGTGTGTTTGGAGAATAGATTCAGCTATCACTTTGCCTAAAAGCGGAGGTACAGATTCACCGATTTGAGAAGCCATATCGGTATATGTTCCCAAAAAGTGAAAATTATCTGGATAAGAGTGCAATCTCGCAGCTTCACGGATCGTAATTGTGCGATCCTGGGTCGGATGGAAAAACCTCCCAGAACCTGGATGAAAAACCCATCTTGTAATAGTTCGTGCTGGTTTATCCCAGTAAAGCCGTCCGTATGCACCACTATAATGCTTTTTAGGCGCTAAATGGGGCGGTAAATCTCTAGCATCTTGCCCTTCACTTAGAACACGCGCTCTTGATAGTTGAATAGCACTCAAAGCACGAGCAACGTGATTAGTGAGTTTCGTACATCCATTACGTATCATTGCCTGGTATGGAGTTTGGGGCGGAAAGGGATAAATTTCCGCGTTGTACTTCTGACCTGCTTCTAAGGTCGGCAAATCTCCAATTGCCTCTCTGACTGTGACAACTGAAGAAATGTTTGATGTTAAAAGAGTAAGTTGATTACAAGATTTTGTAGCTCTGTAATCGCTTCTAATGTCGCCAAAATGTGTAGGTTCAGGGAATTGAAGAGATTGATTTAAACTAGCTAGAAAAAAAGCTCTTGCTCTGGTCTGTGGTACTCCATAGTTTGCGGAGTTTAATGATGCAGAATTAACTTTATATCCTTGCGCTTCAAGTTGTTATGTAATGTCATGCCTGATGATACCATCGTATGCTTTCAAAATTTCAGGTACGTTTTCCATAACAACATAAAGGGGTCTAAATTCCTGTACAAATCCCAAAAATGCCTGATATAGTTGATTGCGAAAATCCTTAAGATAACGATAATCAGCAGGAATATTTCTTGAAAATCCTTGACACGGAGGGCCACCTATTAGTGCTGTTAATTCTTCTTTTTCTATGCCCAAACACGATCGCAAGTCTGAAGGATCAACCTTACGTATGTCCTGATGAACAATTTTAGTGTTTGAGTAATTGTGCTTATAGGTCGCCAAGGCTTTTGCTTCTACCTCGATCGCACACAAAGATTCAAAACCTGCCAGGTGAAATCCTGTCCTTAGTCCACCTGCACCAGCAAATAAGTCAATGATTGTGTATGCCATGTCCGAATACTATAGTATTCAACACAAACTGTCAAGTACTCTGTATTCACTAGATTAAGCGATCGCTTAATCCAATTTAGCAATTAAAGTCTCAACTCGCTCTTTAATTTGGTCGCGCACTCGTCGAAAGGTTTCTAGCGGTTGCCCGTCAGGATCGTCCAATTGCCAATCTTCAAATATCTCCTGTAATACCCATTCTTGCGGTAAATTTACGCCACAGCCGCACAGAGAAATTACCGCGTCGTAATCTTCTGCGCTAAAGTCACTAATGGGTTTAGAGGTTTGGTCACTAATATCAACGCCAATCTCTTTCATCACCTCAATAGCAGTGGGATGAACCCGCGATGCTTCTAACCCCGAACTGGTGACTTCAATTTTTCCAGTGCCTAATGTTTTGGCAAATCCTTCTGCCATTTGGGAACGGCAGGAGTTTTTCTTACAAGCAAACATCACTTTTTTCATCAGTATTGCCTCCTTTAAATGTTATTGAGTATCTTGAAACCCGTTGGAAAGATAACCGTAAACTAGTACCGCCAGTTGCGCTCCTACGATAGGTGCAATCCAGTAAACCCAGTGATGTTGCCAGATCCCGCCTACCAATGCTGGGCCTAGCGATCGCGCAGGGTTCATACTCGCTCCTGTTATTGGCCCCATAACAGCCGCCTCTAAAGCGACTGTCAGTCCGATCGCTAATCCCGCAAAACCAACGGGGGCGCGGCGATCCAGTCCTGAGCCTAAAATAACAAACATCAAAATAAAAGTTAAAAGTGTTTCTAAAATGAGAGATTGCCGCCAATTTCCCGCCAAAGGAAGCGTTGCTCCCAATTTAGCGATCAAGCCTAAACTTAATCGTAAAGTTCCAGAGGCAGCGATCGCTCCTAAACATTGCGCCATAATATAGGGCAAGACTTTTCGGCGGGGAAAAAAACCACTTGTCCAAAAAGCCAGGGTAACTGCCGGATTGATGTGTGCTTGGCTGATATGACTTGTCGCGTAGATCGTAGCAGCGACGACTGCGCCAAAGACAAAACTAATTCCGAGATGGCTCAAGACACCTTTTTGCATTTCGTTGACCATGACAGCCCCCGTCCCCGCAAAAATCAGAATAAACGTGCCGATTCCTTCGGTTATTGCTTCTTTGAGTGCTTGAGATCGGAAAAATTGGGAACGGATTGTCGCCGCTTTGGGTGTTTTCTTCATCAGGCACGGCAGGGAAAATAGATAAATCGCTACTTTTTGGTGGTACACATCAAATAATCTTGATGTATAAAATATATATCAAGATTATTTGATGAGTCAAGCACTGCCAAGTCAAATCTTGCCCGTTCGTAAACCTCATTAGACCTCTTGCATAAATCAAAAACAATATTTGGATTGCTGGGGAAAGGGAAAGGGGAAGGGGTAAAGGGTAAAGGAGAGAAAATAATCGCTTAAATCTTAAATTTACGGAAAAGATTCGTAATTGAGTTGATTAAAATTCCTTTCCCCTTTTCCCTTTAACCTTTTCCCCACTTCTGCAAGAAGTCTATTCAACAACCGAGGCAAATCCACAACCCGAAAATTGCCTCAACAAATCTTAAAAAGTAAACCCCAGGACAATCCCTAAAGCCGTTTGAATGGGCTGCCAGTATTCTTCCTCTATTACGCCTAGTCTCCCCAAGACTCGCTGACCATCAACAGAGCGAATTTGTCCGACATCCAGAAAACGCTCTCTGTCTAAGCCATTAGTCGCGCTGGCTTTGACATTGACGGCATAGGGAGCTTGCTTGCTGCCGGGTCGCAAGGGCATGACAATTGTCAACAATCCATATTGATTGATGATGTCATTTTGGATGATGAGGCAAGGGCGGGTTTTTTGTGCTTCGGCTCCTACAGTGGGATCTAATCTTACCCAACGGATTTCTCCCCGTCGATAGGTCAAATTACCCGACGGCATCAATTCCATCTCCGATGACACTATCCCATAGTTGAATTTCTCGCTGATAGTCTAGGTCTTCTGAGTCCTCCTTTAAGGCAGCTATCAATTCCGCTTGTAAGACTTGTCTCTGGTGCTGAGCTAATAGTTTATTAAGATACTCACTCCGATTCCCTTGTGCTATTCGATCCAAAAAAGCGACTAGGCTTTCATCCAGCGATACGGCTATTTTTTGTTTGCTCATAGTATGATAAATTAGTATTCTTTAATTATCATACTACTTTTTCTCTCTTAATCTAATTATGAATGGTGAGATAGGCATCTTGCCTGTCTGCCTTACAACTATTTTATGTTTGACAAGTATAATATGTTTATAATATACTGTAGAAACAGAGAAACAACAAAGTAGAGTATTCGCCAGAAAAATGACCAAGCAACTTAAGCCAGCCAAGCTTTCAGCCATTGATGAAGATATTTTGACCGTGCTGAAAAACCAAAATGAGCTATACGGACTAGAAATCCTAGATTGTCTAAATTTAGACCGAAAAGACAAACTAGGGGGTGATTTGGGCTTTGGTAGCCTCTATCCCGCGTTAAACAGATTAGAGAAAAAGGGGGTGATTACTTGGCGCTGGGGCGATGAGGAAGAGGTGTCAGGAGGAGCAAGAAGAAAGTATTATAAAATCAATGCTTTTGGCTTTTTTTCGCTGAATGCCTTGCAAGAATATCGAAACCAACTTAGCAGGAGTATAGGGAAATGCCAAAGTCTGGGAAGCTAAAGCGTTTGATTTTAGGAATCTTCTCCGTTGCAACTGTTGGGGTGATTGGCGTTGAAGTTGTCGTTTTAGTCGTTGCTAAGAATAAGGTAGAAGCTTTGGCAGTAACAACAAATAAGTCAAAGGCGAAGGTAGAAGACTGGGGCGGTTATGCAGAGGAGGTTATAAATAGAATAAAAACCTCGGCAAGTCTAAAAGAGGCTACCGATCAAGTAAAGGCTTGCGAAAAAGCTCTAATTTATTCTGCCGTGTTGCTTGTGATATTTCTAGTGATTGCCTATAGCAATCCATTCATGTTCGAGACATTAATGACAAAAACTCTGCCAGAAGATTATCTCGGTAACCTCCAAGCTTCACAAGCTCGCTGGAGACAAAAAGGTTTATCAGAAGCAGTAATCAGAGAAGAAACTTACTTATGTATGTTGAATCTGCTTCGCGCCCATTTAATTTGTCAAATTCAAAACTTGTTGAGTTTTCAAAACAGAATTCATTAACCTTAGTTTTTCTAACTTCCTAATCAACTATGAGAAAATAAAACAATGCTTAAATTTAGAACTCCAAAAGCCTCTGAATCTCAGGAAAATACTTCTAAAAGTGAAGAGCCTATCTTTAGCTTAAGCATCAGAATCAATGAAAAAATTCTGCTGGCGATTCTTACGTTACTGTTAAGTTCTAGTTTTGTGGTAACAGATGTTCAACAAAATTCCCCAGCGCCTACTCCTTCTCCTACTCCAGTTCAGAATACTAATTCTAGAGAATAAAACATGAAACGTAAAGATTTTCTCGGCACAATTGGGACATCAGGTATTGCTGCTCTTGGTTCATTTGGCTGTAATAAAGTTATTAGTCAACCGCAAATGTGCATTCACTGGAGAATGGCTACTAGCTGGGATAAAGAACTTCAAAACACCATTTATGGAGGCCCATTAACTATCTGTGAACGGGTAAAAACACTTTCACAAGGCAAGTTCGTGATTGAGTTAATGGACAATAATTTTGGAGTACAACCGTTACAAGTATTAGATGCTGTGCAGAAAAACGTGGTTCAGTGCGGTCATACTGGTAGCTTTTATTATACTGACAAAAATCCAGCCTTAGCTTTCGGAGCTTCTGTCCCTTTTGGTTTCAATGCTCAACAGCAAAATGCTTGGCTTTATAAAGCAGGCGGACTGGAATTGATGAGGGAGATCTACGCGAATTTTAACATCATTAATTTTCCAGCAGGCAATACAGGAAGTCAGATAGGAGGATGGTTTAAAAATGAAATTCCCGATAAAGACTTCAAAGACCTCAAAGGCGTGAAAATGCGTATTCCTGGATTAGGTGCAGAGGTAATGGAAAGATTAGGCGCGGATACTTATCCGAAATTGATAGGTAAAGAGATTACTAAAGCTTTGAAAAACGAGACAATCAATGCAGCAGAGTGGATTGGCCCTTACGACGATCAAAAACTTGGACTCAATAAATTAGCCAACTATTATTATTTCCCCGGTTGGTGGGAACCGTCAACAACTTTGGAGCTACAAGTTAATAAAAGCGAGTGGAAAAAACTGCCCAAAGCGTATCAGGAAATTCTCTGGTCAGCTTGTGTGGAAGCTAATAGCAATATGCTCGCTAGTTACAATCATTTAAACAGTGTAGCGTTCCAAGTATTGAAATTGAAGAACAAAAAAATTAAACAGATTGGCTTCCCCAATAACTTGTTGAAAGAAGCCAAGAAAGTTGCATTTGATTTGTATGAAGAAGAAGCCATAAACAATTCAGATTTTCGGCGCGTTTACTTCCAATGGAAAGATTTTCGCCAGCAGATTAGTGAGATCTACTGGCTTACTGAGGAGGCATTTGCTAGGACTAACTTTAATAATAAGGATAAATACCCAATTTAAATGTGTTGAAAATTTATGTTTAATCTTGAGTATCATTAAAAGTAGGATGGGGATTTTCTGTCAAAACTCTAGAATCTTGACTTGAAGCTATTGGTGGGCATTGCCCACCCTACTCTAACTGTAAGATACTTATTACCGTGCCTTTTCTTCACAAGATCGAGCGGGAAGAATTGCACTAAATCGCCTATATTCTGCTAAATACTGTTCCAAAACTATAAATTGAGCTAAATTTAAACTGTAATATATCCAACGTCCTTCCTGACGCGATCGCACTAATTTTGCATCCTTAAGTGTCTTGAGATGAAAAGAGAGTTTCGATTGACTGACCTCTAGTTTGTCACAGAGTTCGCAAACACACAATTCTTGAGAGCGAAGTAACGCCAGGATGTTCAACCGTAAAACGTCTGACAGTGCTTGAAATCCAGCTTCTATCATTTTTATTTCTAGCGAAGTGAGGGCTTGCATCAATTTTGGTTGAAGTTTTTTATAGTAATATTTTAGAAGAATTTTCTAGTCTAATTTTTTGGATTAGTTAAGCAAAAATTCCCTATTCCCAGCAATAACAGTCGTGGTAGATGACAATCGCTCCCAAGTTCGCCAAGTTCTCTTAATCACGCTAGCACTCAATCTCTTGGTCATGGTGATAAAAGCAGTCGTTGGGGGGGTAACAGGTTCTCTCAGCTTGCAAGCTGACGCACTCCACAGCGTCACCGACAGCGCGAATAATGTTTTAGGATTGGTGGCGAGTCGCCTGTCCTTACCTTATCCCGATCGCGACCACCCCTACGGACATCAAAAATACGAAGCAGTAGCAGCACTGGGCATTGCCGCTTTTTTAGGCATTGCCTGTTTTGAAATCCTCAAAGGGGCGATTGAAAGAATCTGGCAAGGAATCCCGGTTGTCAACGTTGCTGGGCCAGAATTGTGGATTTTGCTGGTAGTATTGGGGATCAATATTTTTGTGGCGTTTTATGAGCGTCGTGTCGGCACTCAAGTCGGTAGTCCCATCTTAATCGCTGATGCCTATCATACCATGAGCGATATTTGGGTAACAATTGCCGTTTTGGTGGGGTTAGTTGGCATTTGGCAGTCTGAAGTCCTGAATTTGCCGCAACTGCAATGGTTGGATGTCATTTTGGCGTTTCCGGTAGCGTTTTTGGTGTTTCGCAGTGGTTGGATGGTGCTGCGGTCGAATTTGCCTTGGTTGGTCGATGAAATGGCGATCGCACCCGAAGCGATTCATGAGATTGTCATGCAAGTGTCAGGCGTACTCAACTGCCATGATATTGCCTCGCGGGGATTGTTAGGGCGGCAAGTATTTATTGAAATGCACTTGATTGTCGATGCTTCAGATGTTGAAACCGCCCATCAAATTACCGAAGCAGTTGAAGCTCACTTAGAGGAGCGCTTCCATCCGGTTCGCGTCGTCATTCATGTTGAACCCCCTAATTATCAGTCACAGCAGATTAGTTTTTGAACGCTCGTTTACGTTTTGAGGAACTTGTTAAGGTATTTATCTAGTCAATTGACAGCAAGAGTCTAGCTAGGCTTTGTGCTAGATTGTGCATAAAGCAGATGAGATTGATTAAACTGAAACATCTAATAGCGAATCACGGGTAAGAGCGTTATGTGTGGAATCGTTGGCTATATTGGCACTCAAACAGCAACAGAAATTTTAATAGGTGCTTTAGAACGATTGGAATACCGAGGCTACGATTCAGCAGGCGTGGCAACTGTGCTAGAAGGCAAATTACACTGCGTCCGCGCTAAAGGGAAACTCTGCAACCTGCGAGAAAAATTAGATAGGGAAGTTAACCCTTCCCATATTGGCATTGGCCATACGCGCTGGGCAACTCATGGCAAACCCGAAGAACACAACGCGCACCCACATTTAGACATGACCGAACGGGTGGCAGTGGTACAAAATGGCATTATCGAAAACTATCAAGCCTTAAAAGCAGAATTAATCGCTAAAGGGCGAGAATTTCGCTCACAAACTGATACGGAAGTCATTCCTCATCTTATTTCTGAATTTTTACCGACATCTCCTCAAGGTGATGATTTTCTAAACGCAGTCCATCAAGCTATCAACCGCTTAGAAGGTGCGTTTGCCATTGCTATTCTTTGTGCGGATTATCCTGATGAATTAATTGTCGCTCGCCAGCAGGCTCCTTTGATTATTGGTTTTGGGCAGGGGGAATTTTTCTGTGCTTCCGATGTGACGGCATTGGTTCCCCATACTCATACGGTTTTATCCTTAGAAAATGGAGAAATTGCTCGCTTAACACCATTGGGAGTAGAAATTTACGACTTTACACTCAAACGCCTGCGAAAACTTCCCCGAACGCTTGACTGGAGTGCGACAACGGTTGAAAAGCAGGGTTTTCGACACTTTATGCTCAAAGAAATCTACGAGCAACCGACGGTGGTGCGTACCTGTCTAGATACCTATCTCAATCCTAACTGGCAGACAGATAACGCTGATAGCAGTCC
>JBGTNM010000085.1:0-2384 GCA_041743025.1 Microcystaceae cyanobacterium | reverse complement strand
TCCTCAACCGAAGCTCTCATTGCACGAGATTTTCAACTATATTTTGAAACTGTTGTACCTCGGGTGTCAGTGGAAAGAGCTGCCCATCAAGAAGAACAAAGAGGGGAGGTCGGAAATTCACTACACCAGAATCTATCTTGCTTTTAGGCGCTTTGAAACCTCTGGGTGCTTCGATGCCATTTTCGCGGGTTCTGTATCGCAGCTTCACCAGAAAGAGTACCTCGATATCAGTGTCATTCACGGTGATGGTACAACCACAGCGGCAAAAAAGGGCGGCGATAATCTTGGATTCAGCGGACACAAGCACTTCAAAGGCGATAAAGTTGTGGCGCAAAGCGATCGCCACTGCAATGTGATTGCCCCTTTTATTGCCGCTCCTGGTAATCGTAATGAGTCACCGCTGTTGCTCCAAGCCTTGCCCCAAGTGACCCGCATCGCCAAGCATGTCGGACTCGAGCTGAATAAGACCATCGTCAGCCTTGATGCGGCTTATGATAGTCGGGCGAACCGCAAAGCCATTTTTCATCGTGGCATGGTCCCTAATATTCCGGAAAATCCACGCGGCAGGAGCACTTCTAAGCGTGGACGTCAACCTTTGTTCGAGCCAACTCTTTATCAGGAACGATTTTTCACCATCGAGCGGGTGTTCGCCTGGGAAGATAAGTTCCGTCGTTTACTGCTGCGCTTTGAACGAATCAGCGAGTTGCACTATGCCATGAATTGCCTAGCTTATACGATGATCAATCTCCGGCATTTCTGCCAGGGCTAAAGTTCTCGTCATCCCTTCTCCAACAGGTCTCGGTGCGAGGGACCCAGATTTGTCCTGCCTGGGAAGCGGGGATATTGTGAAAAAGAGCATGGAAACCATCAAAATAGATCGTCCTTTCTCCTCGAATGCTCAATTTGAGCTTGCCGCTTAATATTTCACATCAACTTTTACACAAAACCCGCAACCAGTTGTGATAAACAGTGGCAAGCGGTAGACCCACAAGATAAGTGGACTTACCACAAGTTTAGGGGACTATATTTCATTGCTTGCTTAGCTAATCTGAATCAAGTAGCTACCTTCAGTACCATTAAACGACTAGCACCTACCATACTGGGTGACTCCTGAGGGGGCGACGAAATAAGCTAAAAAGTAGACTCTATAAGCTTCATAGCTCTTAGACCTTGTTGATAATACTTTCGTTTATTACGATTAATTCTCATTAATTCTGCTACTAATCCCATACAACTATCCTTGAAATTTACCCAAGTTTGACCATATAAACCGATAGAAAAACTACTATGTCTCCGCTCCGTTCGACCATATTCTTTGATACGGGCAACATATTTTTGGATTCCTTTACGTTTAATATTTTGACCTTGAATCGTTGCATAAGTGTAAGCGATCGCTATCAACAAAACTAGAGAAATGAAGCGTTTCCCCTCAATATTAGTATCTGCTAAATTATCACCACCTTTCTTGAAATCTCTAAACATTTCCTCTAGATCAAATCTCTGTTTATAAGCTGAAATCCCCAATTCTAAACCCTCAAAGTTTGTTAAGATAAACCACCCTTCTTTCGGTGCTCTTCCATCTAGTTTACGTTGCCACTTACAAGCAACATTAAAACTCATAAAACCACGAGTCTTCGTAACCTTAACTCCTTTAATAAAAAAAGAAACTCCAGGTGCTAATCCCAGATTATTTAACTCAATCCAAATGTTTTTTTGATATTCAACAAATTCGTTCTTTTTTAAACGCAAGCAAAAATATACATCCAAGCTTTGGAGATACTTTGCCAGTTTTACAGAGCAAAATTCTCTGTCTCCTAAGACACATACTTTATAGTTTTGAAAAAGTGGTATTACCTTCACCAGTAAATTTTGTTGTTCAGATATATTACTACTACCTAACTTCGGCAATAATTCAAAATATATTGGAAACGCTCTTTTATCCCAAATTATGCTAGCCATAAATAAATTTATGCAACTCCAATTTGTTCTATCAATTGCTACGTAAATTATTTTTTCATCGTTAAAGTATGTTTCTAAAAATTCCTTAACAATTGGAAACCAAACTTTTTCAATTGTTAAATTTGGTAATGATAAAAATCGCGGGATTCTTTTTCTGCGACTTTCAAATTTAATTCCAATCGGCAAAGCATTCGCTAACTTTTCTAAACTTACTTTTTTGATTGACTGTAGAAGAATCAACAAAATCTTTAAGAATATAAATTCAGCTACGTTTAGTTGACTTTTTAGATGCTTTTGGTAAAATACTGGTAACATTTTCAACAGATAGGTCTTATTGACAATTTAGACCTATCTTTTTCTACCACAAATTGCTACACTCTTTACCAATCAAGTATTTCAAGCTATTTCGTCGCCCCCTCAGGGGT
>JBGTNM010000084.1:0-20222 GCA_041743025.1 Microcystaceae cyanobacterium | reverse complement strand
TAACTAAAAGTAGTTTTCACGATGATACTTTTATTAAGGCAGTGGTCGATCTTATCGGACAATAATCCTGTCGTCGTCATTGAAGCAGACGGCTTGAGCAGTTTCGAGAATGGCTTCTACTAGCTACATCTACCTTGTGTTTCGCTTTGAGTGGGTAGCCTGATAAGTGTTAAACTGAGTTGCAACACTTTCGTAAAGCTAGAAATATTTATGATAAATCGCCGAGATCTCAAGCAATTGCAATCCTTAAAGAGTATTCCTGCTCTTTCCATCTTATTGCCGACCCATCGTACATCACCCGATAATAAACAAGATCCCATTCGGGTCAAAAACCTAGTAGACGAAGCAACGACTCGGCTTAGCGAAGAATTTTCTAATCGCGAGTTGGAACCCTTGCTGAAGAATCTAGAGGCACTCGTTAGCGAAATTGACTACCCCTATACGCTAGATGGATTGGCACTGTATGTCAGCCACGACTTTGCCAAGCTCTACTACCTACCTTTTCCTGTCCCAGCGCGCATTGTGATTGATAAAACCTTCGCAACGCGAGATCTAGTTTACGGATTGCATCGAGCAGATCGCTATTGGGTTCTTCTATTGAGCCAAGCATCTACTCGCTTACTAGCTGGAACAGCAGAGACACTTGAAGAAGTTAACGACGAAAATTTCCCGATGCTAATGACTGGACCCGGAGGCACCACGACGGTTCCCTATGATGCGGATTCTAGCTATCTAGACGACAGACATCGCAGATTTTTTCAGCAGGTAGATAGTGCTTTTACCCTTTACGACGAGGGGGATTTACTGCCGTTGATTGTGGGAGGAGTTGTTCGGCAAATCTCTTTCTTTCAGGAGGTTTCGGAACACACTGCATCAATTGGAGGCACTCTGAGTGGCAATTTTGATAAAGCGACTCTCCCTGAACTAACACCTCAGATATGGTCATTAGTACAGCCTATTCGGGAGGCGCGACGAATCAGTACGCTCCAAGAATTGGAGGACGCAGTGAATGATCAAAGGGTAGTCTCTACAATTGGGGAAGCATGGCGATTGGCACAGGAAGGTCGAGGAAAATTGCTTGTAGTTGAAAAAAATTATCATGTGCCAGCGATTTTGACTGAAGACGGCAAGTTTGAGTTAGTGGATCAGGTAGGGGGAACTGAGGTGATGGATGATGCAGTGGATGAAATTATAGAAATCGTCTTGGCTAAGGGGGGAAGTGTGGAATTTGTGGACGATGGAGCATTATCAGTTCATCAACAAATCGCGCTCATTTTGCGGTACTGATGTTACTCACCTAACTCAGCGTGAGTTCGATGCTAGTGGATTCACACAGCTAATTTAGTGCATTAGGTAGGGTGTGTTAGGCGGCGACAATCTTTGATAGCACTTGAATTTAACAATCCGCCGTAACGCACCATTTTAGGCGTGTCAGTCCACTAGGATATATTAGGCTGGGATTAGCGTGTATAAGGCTGTGCAGTAACAAGCCCTGGGACAATTCGGTAATGTTTGATGACGACAAAACCTGCCTCATCATTAGAACCCGCAAAATGTATTCAGACAACGGCAAGTTGAGTCGAGCAGCTTCTGTACAAAGCTTACCCTCTAATTCTAGGGGTAGGTCAAGACTGATACTCACTTTGGCTCTCCTATCTAGCTCTGACTCTCAATCTAATTATCCCTTATCAAGAAACCGACTGCACGAGACATCTAGGGAAGATAAATATTAAGATTTCTATAAATGTAGCTAAATATACTGTTTTTGTTTTCGGGGGGGGGGGGGGTAGTCTATTTTGTCGATGGCATTACCCTGACTGTCTCTAATGCCGCTCCCATTACGATCTTTTTCGCTAATCCTAGTGGTCTGGCTGTTTTGGATGAGTTTGTTTTTTTCACAAATAGCTTCAATTTG
The DNA here is from genome assembly GCA_041743025.1 of Microcystaceae cyanobacterium. Taxonomy (GTDB): domain Bacteria; phylum Cyanobacteriota; class Cyanobacteriia; order Cyanobacteriales; family Microcystaceae; genus JBGTNM01. The sequence goes on along the minus strand of JBGTNM010000084.1, from coordinate 18,307 downwards.
ACCTTTTCTAGTCCTGTCCAACTGATTGGCTATACCGTTGGTTTTGTGACAGGACTAGACGGCGATGAAAGCCTCACCTTAACGGCTGGTGGCGAGCAACGCCTCACCTTAACGGCTGGTAGTTCAACTTCGCTGGAAAGTTCGCCTTTTGTCGTCGGACCGAGAAACTTTGCTAATCAGTTTAACGTAGCCGCCAATCAGACCATTTCCGTAACGGCTGGTGGTGCCGCATCGGCTGATTTCATGCAATGGCTTTCGATTACGGCTAACCCTGTTAGTGCTCCTACTGCTGTCCCTGAACCGAGTAGTTTAATAGCTTTGGGGGTTGTGGGTTTAGGGCTATTCGGTCTGAAGAAGAAATCCAAGGGTTAAAGAGTTTAGAGTGATAAGGGGTGAGAAAGACTTACCCTTTTTTTATTTATTCCTTCCTCTATGTCCTAATCTCTCAATGCTGTTAAAGCTGTTATTGGGCTATTTTTCCAACTTGTTCAATATCTAATTCCAAAGCTTGAGCAATTTGCTCTAAACTTAACCCTAATGCCAGTAAACGCGGTACAGATTCTAGTTTTGCTCGTAGCTGTCCTTCCTCGCGTCCTTCCTCTAAAGCTTCCTGATAAACTCTGGTTTCTCTTAAATCGCTTAAACTAAACATCGCTTCTATCTCCTTACGGTTAATTTTCGGCAGATTGTAAACTATTCTTGACGAATTGCTTGTCTAACTCGTTCAATATCCAAGTCTAAAGCTTGGGCAATTTGTTCTAAACTTAATCCCAATGCAACCAAACGGGCAATAGATGCAAGTTTAGCTTCCTCTCTGCCTTCCTCTCTGCCTTCCTCTAACGCTTCCTGATAAACTCTGGTTTCCCTTAAATCACTTAAACTAAACATCGCTTCTATCTCCCTACGACTAATTTTCGGCAGTTTATACACTAAGATTGTCTCTATTAATTCTAAAAGGTCTCGCTGTTGTCTGACATCGGTAAATTGTTGTCTAACTTGTTGAATTAATCCTTTTCCTTGAACAATGGCTATCTTTGGGTGGGCAATGATTAATTTTAGGGTGTTTATGCCCACTGAATCTATATCACTCAATTCATCTAAATAAATACGCGATACCCTTTCCGGGTCGAGTAACTGCGTATAACGATAAATCTCGCTACTTTCCAGGGAACGCTGAGGATAGATAACGACACCCTGCCAATTGTTGTCTAAGTCGCTTTGATGGAGATAGAGAAAGATTTCTGTAAAGAAACGAGAATAAAACTGATTATCTTTTTGAAACTGCACCTCTACGAAGTAAATAGGTTGATTAGGGTTATCGGGAAGAAATACCCCATCGAGACGAAAAGCGAGTTGTTTCACTTCCACCGAGGAGAATTGATAGTGATTAACCATGTCGGGAGGAAGGTTAAGCAAATCAAAGAAGCAACGGGGGAATGTCTGAAAAAGTTGATAGAAAATACTGTCAGTTTTCACTCACTTTTCTCTAAGTTAGCCAGTTAGTCTTTATCATAATGAAGTTTGCAAGAGGATTTTCATCGCCTCAGCCGCCGCCTCACCCGTCCGTACCGCACCCTCGAAAAATCCTGGCCAGCGATCAGCGATTTCTGCACCCGCCCAGTAAATGCGTCCTACTGGGGCGGTGAGTGCCTCGCCGAAACTTGTCCACACACCGGGAGGCATGAAGGCAGCATATCCACCTCCCGCCCAAGGATCGCCTGGCCAGTCAGCCTCATCGTAGGTAGTGGGAGACAGGGCTTCATTGCCGAAGTATGCTGCTAGATCAGACAGTACCGCCGCACGGCGATCGCCTTCACTCATCGGTCGCCAACGCCCATAGCGATCGCCAACCACAAACGTTGCTATCACGCCAACCCCAGTCTCTGGATCGGAACTGTCCGCGCAGAGTTCAATCCACTGACAGTTCCCCAGTCCAATTCCCGCAAGCCCCTTGGCCCGCCAGAACGGACTATCGTAGGAAATCAGGATTTTTGCACAGCAGCCCATCGGCACTCGTTGTGTTAGTTGTTCGCGCAAAGGCGGCATCGGCGGCTCATAAGTAATTCTACCCGCAAGATGTGGCGGCATCGCTACGACGGCAAACTGTGCGGCGAAGCGGTTGTCTGCGGTTTCAACTTCAACCCCTGTCTCATTATGGTAGATGCGGAAGACAGGTTCGTTCAGACGAATCCGATCTCCCAACTCGGTAGCAATTTTCTCTGGAATTTGCCCTGCTCCGCCATGAAGGAGTTCCGCTTCTGGGTGTTCGGATTGAGGAGCGCAGTTTTGCCCCCAGAGAACGTGCAGGAGCGATACCTGGTTTGGCTCTGCTGGCCCCATGAAACCGACCGCACGAGCCATGTAGTCGAAGTACCAGCGTCCGAAGTCAGTCTGGGTGTTTTCCTTGATCCATTGTGCAAAGGTATCACTGTCAAGTCGTTGGTTTTGGTCATTTCGGCGCGGGTGTCCAGCAGGCATTGCCATCGAAAGTGCCTGAAAACGCGCCCATGCTTCGGTCGCGTCGCGCCATTCGTCTTCAGGTATACCCGGTATCTCACCTTCGTGGAAGCCTTGGAAGAAACCTACGACCACCAAGGCGATCGCGTGCCTCAATTAACAAAATGCTTTGACCAGACCGATGCAGATTACGGGCGGCAACGAGTCCAGAAAGTCCACCACCAATAACGATGCAATCATAGACGTTTGGTTTTGACATTAGCAAATCCTGATCTCTAGAGCTAAATTTTGTACCACCGATATCATAAATTTTTCAAAGCCGATTTCAAGCTGGCAAATCAGAGGGGATTTTTCGCTATCTTCCCTGAGAAAACCAATGCCGGACAAAAACTCGCTATGATAAAAGTAAAAACTTAGCTAAATAAAAATAGCTGCCAGGAGTCACCCAAAGCTGATGACACAAGCTACCTCAACCCAATCCAAAGGCATTCAACTGAGCGAGTCCGCCTACAAACACGTTCTCATGCTGCGTGAACAACAAGGACGAGACTTATACTTGCGTGTCGGCGTGCGCCAAGGCGGATGTTCGGGAATGTCCTACATGATGGACTTTGAAGACCCTAGTCAGGTCAGCGAACATGATGAAGTGTTCGACTACGACGGCTTTAACATCGTTTGCGATCCCAAAAGCCTTCTATATCTTTACGGACTCATGCTCGACTATAGCAATGCCATGATTGGCGGCGGGTTTCAATTCACCAACCCCAATGCCTCTCAAACCTGCGGCTGTGGAAAATCCTTTGGCGTTTAGAGAACTTTTCTAGTATTGTTAAGGATCGCGACAGACAAGCTGTCTCGATTCCACCAACCGATTTTTTGTCAATTAGCATGAGTAATTCTGTTGAAATCACCCTTGAGCAAGGATTAGAACGCTACAAAGCGGGAGAAGCACCTCAAGATCTCATTCCTGTCTTTAAAGATATCTGCGATCGCGCTCCCAAAAACCCGACCGGATGGGCCTGTCTGGCTTGGCTGTATCTCCTCACCGACAAACCCGACCGCGCTCTCAAAGCCGCCCAAAAAAGTGTCAAACTCGACAGCCGCTCCCCTCAAGCTCGCATTAATCTAGTGCTTGCCATGCTAGATACTGGGGCGACGGGAGTACGTTCCCACATTGAAGTGGCCCAACAGTTGATGTCTCTTGACGAGCAAATCCGCCAAGATGTCGCAGAGAATATCGAAGACGGTTTGACCCGCAAGCCAGACTGGGAGAGCCTCAAGCGCGTTAAAACCTGGTTGTTGTCTTAACAAATTTATTATGGAACTGTCTAAAACCCTTCTAATTGGCCTGCGATCTGACGATTTTCGCCATCCCCTCGATCGAGAAGCCACTAACGCTCTCAAGCAACTCCCCGGCCTGGATGTCGCCGTTCGTAGTGTGCTGGGTTCGCTGGCCGAACAGTTTTTTTACCTCAACAACATTGCGTCGAGCGTCCTCATTAGCGACAAGCAGTTACCCCACCTGCACAAGCTGCTGTTAGAAGCCTGCCGCATTCTCGATCTCGAACCGCCTCAACTCTACGTCCAGCAAAACCCCATCCCTAACGCCTACACTTTTGCCATGCGAGGAAAGCAGCCGTTTATGGTGTTGCACACTTCTCTGCTGGAAATGCTGACTCCAGAGGAAATTCAGGCGGTAATGGCTCACGAGTTGGGACATCTGAAATGCGAACACGGCGTTTATTTGACGCTAGCGAATATTATTGTGCTGGCGGCGGGAGCATTGCCTAGCTGGGGAGCGGCGATCGCTCGGACACTTCAGGCGCAGATGCTAGAATGGTTGCGTTGTGCGGAATTTAGCTGCGATCGCGCAGCCTTACTAGCCGTCCAAGATCCGAAAGTGGTCATGTCAGTGTTGATGAAATTGGCAGGCGGTTCCCCTACCCTCTCCCCCCAGTTGAATTTAGAAGCCTTTATTGAGCAGGCAAGGGCTTATGATGTCATCAGCGCGACTCAACTCGGTGACATTCTCAAAGCGGCTCAAACCGAGCAGTTAACCCATCCTGTTCCCGTTTTGCGAGCCAGGGAAATTGATCGCTGGGCCAGTTCTCAAGATTATCACCACTTGCTAGAAAAACGCAAAACAGGGTATAATCAGGAGGTTGCTTTCCAGGGCGGATGGCGAAATTGGTAGACGCACCACACTCAAAATGTGGCGGCCTTTGGTCGTGTCGGTTCGAGTCCGACTCTGCCCATAAAGAATTTTTTATAGCTAAGTCAATCTTACAAGTCTAGGATGTTTTTTAGCACTATATTAATAACCTTGTTCATGACGGAGTGAGGTATAGAGATCGGCTTTTTTGGAATAAAAGATTTTATATCTGGCGTTACAAAAAAATCAACTACGACCGGAAATTTACAGACAATAGACAGACATTTTTCTAGTTCAGGTAAATAACCCAATGCGTATCTCTTTAATTCCTCGCTCCTGATACCAACACGAGCGCAACGCTCATCTAGATTACAGGAATAGCCTGATAAAGACGCTGGCATATCCCGATATCCTTTCAGAAAACACAAAAACTCAACAAATTCATCGGCGGTTAGATATCCCCAACAATCAGACCATTTTAGCTCATTATTTTTTGCATAAGGTCTACACCACTGATAAAAAACCTTGTCATCCCAGCAAAGAAAATACTTATTAAAATTTCGAGAGAAATAATTAAAAAAAATTGGAGGTTCTCCGCTTTTATGTTTTATTAGTTTTAATGGCAGAAACACCCCATTTCCCTTATAAGAAAGAGGTAGCATACTCTTGATAGCCTATAACAAGGTCAAATGACCAGGCACTAACGCTTGGAATCGCTCTGTGAAGATCGCGTCTTTCTCTTAAAGTAACAACGCTTGGATTTGCCAAAAAAGATGGCAAAGGGCGATTTTTCCCATAAGTATTCCAGTCAAAAACCCATAAGACATTGCTATGCGCCTCCTCTCTATCCCTCATCGTCTCCTTATCTATTGGGCTATGCTGAAACTCGATCGCTAAGTCTCCAAGCATGACATCAGCACGCCGACCATTGTTGACAACTTCTATGATTTCTGTCGGGTTACTGACTGCATTAGCAAATCTTTCTTTCCACTCAATATGCCAAGGCGTTTCCTTGCCTTTATCCCAGTCGCATTCGCAGCTAACTTTGTGCGCCCAATGATGCACTACCCTACTCCCACACTTTGCTATGACCTCATTACCACAGCCAGGACAGAATGCCTTAACACCTTTAGCCGCTCTTACTCGCTTATTTAACCCATCTCTCGCGATCAGCATGGCATATCTACCTCAAACTCATTGACTTTTAAGCCCGTTCCTCGAACGTTAGTTGCTACAACAGGGAAAACCCCGCACCACACGGCTCCCCAACCTATAATTTTAGTTGTGCCACACTACTACCCAAAGGTTTGATATTTTCTTTATAGATATTTTTATTAAACAGGATTGAGTATTATGGCTTACAGTGATTTTAGTCTAACTAGCGTCAAAAAAGCTTTTGATTTAACGCTATCAACACGCGAGAATATTTTTTCAGAAGTACCGTCTTTAAATAGTAGCATTTATTTACAGGAAACACTAGCTTACAATGTACCATTTGCACTGGCAAGTAATACAGAGAAGTCGCGCTCGGAGATGATTATTGCACCCATTTTATTAGAATTAACGAGACAATTTGAAAATCAGATTAGTTTATTTTCTGGCGTTGATTTTTCAGTCGAACCAGAGCGGGGTTTAAATGGAAGTTGCGATTTTATTATTAGTTATTCCCCAGAATTATTAATTATTAGTGTTCCTGTAATAGTAATCGTAGAAGCTAAAAAAGAAGATATTAAAGGAGGATTGGGGCAATGTATCGCAGAAATGGTTGCAGCCAATTTATTTAATCAGCGAGAAGGCAATCAAACACCTGCTATTTATGGAACAGTAACAACCGGAGAAATTTGGAAGTTTTTGAAGTTGGAGGAGCAAACAGTGCGAATTGATTTACTAGATTATTTTTTAAATGATGTGGGTAAAATCTTGGGGATTTTGGCGAGTGGATTGAGTTAAGCTGTTGTACATTTAAATTGCCGAGCAGAGAAGGTATCTATAAAAGAAATCTTAAATTGAGATAAGCAATGACGCGATCGCGGTGCAAAAACGGGTTAAAATCTTAGTAAATCCATGTCAAAAAAAATAGTCTCCCTGGCTAGTAGCAAAGCTAGAAGGTATCGAAAAACTCGAACTAACTGGAGCATAGCAAGATGTCAACCGTTACAGAGAATGATCTAAAAGCGTTAAAAGATTTTATCGGAGAACAATTTCAAGAAGTCAACAGTAAAATAGACAGGCTATCCGGGGAAATAAACGGCTTAAAGGAGGAAGTAAATGGCTTAAAGGTTGAGATAGCTATAGTCAAAGGAGAGATAGGCATTGTTAAGGGGGACGTTAAATCGATTGATTCTAGATTGGGGAAACTCGAAGACACCAAAGAGAAACAGATTTGGACACTAATAATGCTTCTAGGGGGAGCGGTACTTACCTTTTCTGCAAAATTATTTCTAATGGGTAATAATCCTTAGAATTATTATTGATCAACGTGAGTTCGACAGGCTTGAAAATGCCCTCTCCCCCTGTCCTTCTCCCGCAGGAGAGGGGAGTCAAACTCTGATTCTGACTTCTGTTTGATGCGTTAGGGGTGTGTATGAACCGGATTTAGTGTCATAGGTGTTTTTAGGGAAGATTGCAGCATCAATCCATACTCAATACCTTCGACCACTGCCTGATAAGAAGCATCTAGAATGTTGCTAGACACTCCAACTGTCATCCAGCGCGTTTTGCCGTTACTCGACTCGATTAATACGCGAGTTTTGGCAGAGGTTCCAGCCGCCCCGTCCAAAATCCTCACTTTATAGTCTGTTAAATGAAAATGAGCTATTTCGGGGTAAAATTGCACCAATGCTTTGCGTAGGGCAGCATCTAAAGCCGAAACTGGGCCATTACCTTCGGCGACTTCTAAGAGTTCTTCCCCGTTGACGGTCACTTTAATCGTCGCCAAGGCGTTGCTATAAGGTATTTCTACCCCCTGCAACATATCGCAATGAACTTGGAATCCTTTTAATTGAAACATCTCTTGTCGCTGTCCGAGGGCTTCGCGCATCAGAAGTTCAAAACTGGCTTCTGCTGCTTCAAATTGATAGCCTTCGTGTTCTAATTCTTTAAGCCGTTTTAAAATGTGGCGGCAGGTGTCATCTTCAGAGTTGAGGTCGATGCCGAAGGTTTGCGCTTTGGAGAGGACATTACTCAGTCCCGACTGTTCGGAAATAACGATGCGCCGTTGGTTGCCTACTGCTTCGGGGGCAATATGTTCGTAAGTGAGGGGATTTTTTTGAACTGCCGAGACGTGAATGCCTCCCTTGTGGGCAAAAGCAGAACGTCCGACAAACGGTGCATGGTCGTCGGGGGCTAAATTAACGATTTCGCTGATGAGGCGGCTGGTTTGAGTCAATTGCGACAGTTGGCTATCTGTGAGGCAGTCGCAGCCCATTTTAAGCTGTAGGTTGGGAATAAGGGAGCAGAGATTAGCATTACCGCAGCGCTCCCCATAACCGTTAATTGTTCCCTGTACCATTTGCACTCCCTCTATCACCGCCACAAGTGCATTAGCGACGGCTGTGCCTGCGTCATTGTGAGGATGAATGCCTAATTTCGGCACTGGATTAGAGTCAATTTTGAGGGATTTAACGACTGTTTGCGTAATTTGGGCAATTTCGTGTGGCAGGGTTCCGCCATTGGTATCGCATAAAACTAGCCATTTCGCCCCAGCATCAGAGGCAGCTTTGAGGGTTTGTAGCGCGTAATCCGCGTTACTTTTAAAGCCATCGAACCAGTGTTCCGCATCATAAATCACACTGCGACCCTGACTGCGGAGATATTCAACTGTGTCGCGAATCATGGCTAAATTTTCATCTAGAGTCGTTTTTAGCCCTTCTGTGACGTGGAAATCCCAAGTTTTGCCGAAAATAGTCACCCAGCGCGTTCCGGCTGCCAAAATCGCTTGCAGCATCCGGTCTTCGGCGGCAGGAGTATGGGGGCGGCGCGTGGAACAAAAAGCCGTCACTTCTGCTTGCGTTAGAGGTTCTTCTTGTAACTTCCAAAAAAATTGTACGTCTTTGGGATTAGCCCCCGGCCAGCCGCCTTCAATAAACGGAATGCCTATTTTGTCGAGTTGACGGGCGATTTTTAACTTATCTTCGAGCGAGAGGGCAATGCCTTCGCGTTGTGCGCCGTCTCTGAGGGTGGTGTCGTACAGCCAAATCCGCTTCGCCTGAGTCATAGAATTGTAAATATTTGTAAACTGGTAAAAAGACTATATATTTGCTCAATTCAAACTGAGTCATCGGTACTCCAGCTTTAAAAGCGGGAGCCAGCGATGACTTCGTCAAGCTTACCACGATCGCCTGCGAAGTCCTATCCAAATACCAATTAAGATGGTTTCAAATCAAGCCAATTTTCCAATTTTTCCGCAATTAATTGTCGGTTTGGGCAATCCGGGTCAACAATACCAGCGAACGCGACACAATATCGGCTTTGAAATTGTCGATGCCCTCGCCCAAACTTGGCAGCTATCCTGGAAAGAAAATCGCCGCTTTCAGGGCATTTTAGCAGAAGGAATGGGGACTAGCAATCGTAAGGTATACTTGCTCAAACCCCAAGCCTACATGAACCGTTCAGGGCAGTCAGTGCGTTCGGCAGTGGATTGGTATAAAATTTCCCCTAATGCCCTGTTAGTGATTTACGACGATATGGATTTACCCATCGGCAAAATGCGAATGCGGCTATCTGGTTCAGCAGGCGGTCACAATGGTATGAAATCGATAATTTCTCACCTCAATAGTCCAGAATTTCCCAGACTGCGCCTAGGTATTGGCAAAAATTCGGATTCTAGCGAAACCATTTCTCATGTTTTAGGTAAATTTTCGCCCGCAGAAAAAACTATCGTCGAACAAATCAGCCGCTTAGCAGTAGAAGCCGTTCAGACAAGTCTTAAAGACGGCATCGAAAAAGCCATGAGCTTATACAATAGTCGTACAGTAGAAAATTGAGGTACAATAGTCCATTGTACGTTTACGGTTATTAGTAAAGTTTGTCCGTTGGAGGGATAATTTGGATTCCAAGTTTATTTTAAAAGTGCTTTGGTTAGATGCAAATGTAGCGATCGCAGTCGATCATATGGTTGGCAAAGGAACGAGTCCGCTAACGGCTTACTTTTTCTGGCCCCGTAATGATGCTTGGCAACAATTAAAAGACGAGTTAGAAGCCAAACGCTGGATTTCGGAACCTGATCGCATTGACGTTCTCAACCAAGCCACAGAAGTTATTAATTTCTGGCAAGATCTTCGCAACCAAGGCAGAAGTATGACAATGGCTGACGCGCAGTCTAAGTTTCCCGAAGTTGCTTTTAGTGGCAGTAACTAACCCCGCTCATTTCTTCTTAACGTCACATCCCTATTTTAGGGCAGAGTCTCTCTCTGCCCCGATTGTCATAGTAGTATGCTTGTCACAATTATGTAATTAGCCGTATTGACAGATCAAAAACAGTCTCTTGAGGCGGTACAATAAGGCTTTATTTGAGTTTCCCCGAAATCATTGCCCTAATGAAATCCTATCTCGCTGCCGCCATTCAAATGACCAGTAAACCAGATTTAGAGAAAAATCTGGCTCAAGCCGAAGAATTCATCGAAATCGCCAAGCGTCGAGGCGCAGAATTGATTGGATTGCCGGAAAATTTTGCATTTTTGGGGCCAGAAGAAGACAAGCTGGCAAAAGCGATAGAAATTGCCCAGACTGCCGAGAAATTCCTCAAAATAATGGCGCAACGCTTCCAAGTGACGCTTTTAGGTGGCGGTTTTCCGGTTCCAGTAGACAGCGACCCTAGCAAAGCCTACAATATCGCCTTACTAATCGATCCCAATGGGGTAGAAGTTACTCGTTACCAAAAAGTTCACTTGTTTGATGTAGACGTTCCTGACGGCAACACCTATCACGAGTCTAGCACCGTCATGGCAGGGCAAGCCGTGCCGCCCATTTACGCTTCTGAGGAATTGGGGACGATTGGCGTGTCTATTTGTTATGATGTCCGGTTTCCCGAATTCTATCGCCATCTTTCTCGCCAAGGGGCTGACGTGCTGTTCATTCCGGCAGCATTTACCGCTTTTACGGGCAAGGATCACTGGCAAGTTTTGCTGCAAGCGAGGGCGATAGAAAATACGTGTTACGTCATTGCCCCCGCTCAAACGGGCAATCACTACCAGAGGCGATTTACGCACGGTCATGCCATGATTGTTGACCCTTGGGGAACTATCTTAGCCGATGCTGAGGAAGAACCGGGCATGGCGATCGCAGAAATTAACCCCACCCGCCTCAAACAAGTCCGCCAACAAATGCCGTCGCTGCAACATCGGGTATTTGGATGAGAGGCATTCAGGCAATTCCCAGACTCGGCAGTTAGCTTGAACTCTAAAATCCGACGTTGAACAAAAAGTTAAACAACTATCTTCTAGTCAATTAGATAATTTAGCCCTTGCTTTGTTAGGATTTTCTCAACTGGAGGATTTAACCCGATGGTCTTGTTGTACAATTTGATCTTGCCAAATAGCAATTAAATTGCTAACAGCTTTTTCCCAGCTATATTGCTCTAAATTTTTTTTAGCTTTTGCACCTATTGCTGCTCTTAAAGCTACATTTTTAATTAAAAGATTGAGTTTCCTAATAAAATCTTCGGCATCTTGAGGATCAAATAAAAATCCATTTTCTCCTTCTTGAATACTGTCTATAATTCCTCCTGCACAAGGAGCAATCACAGGAATACCGGCTGCCAAGGCTTCTAAAACTGTCAATCCTCTAGTTTCTTTTACTGAAGCTGTTATGTGAATATCGCTATTGATTAATAAAGCTGGAACTTCTAGGTGGGAAATTTTACCTAATAAATAAACATGAGGCGTAAAGCTTTGCAATTTTTTTCTAACTTCTTCCTGCATAAAACCTTCCCCTGCAATAATAAAGGCTAAATCTTCAAAATTAATTTTATCAGCAAAATCTTTAAATGTTTTCAACGTAAAATCCCATCCTTTGTCTGGGGTAAGACGACCTAAAAAAACAAGTTTTACTTTGTGAGTAATGCCACTAATTCTATATTTATAATCAAAAAAATCTGAATTTTTTGATTCCTTTTGGAAACGAGGAAGATCGATTCCTAATAAATTAGCATTAATAATTTTTTGAAACCCAAGTTTCACGAGTTTTTGCGCTGTTGTGCTACTGGAAACTAGGGTTAAGTCATAAGAATTATAAATCCAGTTTCGATGATATAACATGACAAATTGAAGAATTTTTAAAAATGGAAAAGGTAAAGGCAGGTAATCTTCTAAATATTCAATAAAATTAGTATGAAAGAAACTAATACAGGGAATTTTAGCTTGCCGAGCAAAAGTGACTCCCGCCAGTTTTAAGAATCCTAGCCATAGTCGTTCTGGTTCATCTACATGAATAATATCAGGCTGAAATATTGCTAATTTGTCTAAAACTGTTTGATAAGATTTGTAGCTGACATTGCGCTCAAAAGTTAAATCCAGTAGGGGGGTGCTAGCCAGATTGACAACCGTTACATTTGGAAAAATTTCACCCGTGTAATCTTGCCAATCAGGATAAACAGAAGCGAGAGATTGATAGTCAGGACAAAATAATAAAACTTGATGTCCCCATTGACTGAGGTAACGTACTCTTTGAAAAACCGTTACTGTCACCCCATCAACAACGGGCAAAAATCCTGAAGTAATAATGGCTACTTTCATTTCAATAAACGTTTTACCTTAGCTTTTGTCAGGATTAAATATCGTTTCAAATGGGTCACAGGATTAAAATAGTGTTTAAATATCGAAGTCATATCCATTGCTTGTTGAGGAGAGCAACACCATTGACCAAGCACATCCCAACTTTCCTCAAAAAACTTAACTTTACAAACACTGCGCTGAATTTTCCCACTGGAGGTTTTGGGAAGGCTTCCTGGTTTAAGCAAGATAATAGCATAAACATCAACCAAGTGCTTTTCAAACACTTTCCAACGGACAGTTTCAACAATTTCATCGATATCTAACGAATGGCGGTAACTGCGCTCTACTTCTTGAGCAATAATCAATCTAGTCTCTTTTGCTATTTCTACTGAAAAAGCGGCCGTTCCATTGCGCCGTAGAGCTTGATGACAAGATTCTACCGTTTGTTCGATCAGTTGAGGATAGTGATTGATGCCCCAAAAAACTATAACATCATGGAGGCGACCTGTGACAAACAATTCCCCAGCTTGCCAGAAACCTAAATCCCCAGTTCGCAAAAAAGGGCCTTCTCCGGTATTTTTAATCAAAGCGCGAAAGGTTTCATCTGTGCGTTGCGGATCGTTCCAATAACCTTTGCCGAGTCCAGAACCAGCCACCCAAATTTCTCCAACTTGGTTAGGTAAGCAGCGTGTAAGTGTCTGGGGATCGACAATCGCAATTTTTTCATCTAGCCAAGCTTGACCGCAGCCCACCATCGGGTAAAATCCTGTTTTTTGGGTTTTTGCTGTCACCACACGATGTTTTTCTAGATCTATCTCACTTACATACTCGATTACTGGTGGTTTCTCCTTGCTTCCGCCTGTAATTAGTAACGTCGCTTCTGCCATTCCGTAGCAGGAATAAAACGCTTCACAGCGAAATCCACAGGGACTAAACAGTTGACAAAAGCGTTCAATCGTTTCGACGCGAATGGGTTCGGCCCCAGAAAAAGCCACTTCCCAAGAACTCAGATCGAGTTTTTCTCGTTGTTGCGGTGTAACATGACGGCAGAGGAGATCGTAGGCAAAATTGGGGCCCCCGCTAGTGGTCGCTTGGTAGTGAGAAATCGCCTGTAACCAACGAATCGGTTTTTGAATAAAGGCGACAGGAGACATAAAAATAGAGGGTCTGCCGACATAAAGGGCCTGAATTACCTTACCAATCAGTCCCATATCGTGAAACAACGGTAGCCATCCGACACCGATGGAATGGTCTGAATGTCCAAACGCTAGTTTCAGCATTTGTTGGTTGTACAAAATACTCTCATGGGTAATCATGACCCCTTTGGGCGTACCGGTCGAGCCAGAGGTGTATTGTAAAAAGGCTAAACTATCACTATTGATGTTAGGCTCAGACCAGTCATTAGCCAGGTCATCAGGAATTACGGTGCTGTCAATCCAGTGAAAAGTCTGTTCCGGCAGAATAAGGTGAGTTCTTAACGAACGCAATAGGCTAGAGTCGGTGATGATGGCACTAGCTTGAGAAGCAGCAAGACGCGCTTGAATATCATGATAGGCGTGGCGACTTAGAGGAGGATGGCAAGTTACAGCGACTACGCCAGCATAGAGACAGCCAAAAAAAGTGCTGATAAATTCTAACCCTTGGTCATAAGGATAGATAATGACGGCTCTAGACCCTAATAGATTAAGAGAGGTAAGGTAAACAGCGATCGCTCTGGCTTGACGATCCAATTGCTGATAAGTTAGACTACCTGCTTCTATTTCTCCATCTTTAAGAAAACGATAGGCAATGCGATCGCCTGCCTCTTGTACTCTATCGCGCAGCAAGTTCACCAATGTCGAATAGTCTTTCACTCAATAATTACCTACTAACAATTTTATAAATCAAGGTATGAGTCAGCAAATGATGATAAATTAGCTTAAAATTAAACGGTAAAAGCTGAGGATTACTCAAGGACTTTAAGCCTAGCCAAAGTTGAGCTTCATAGTCACTATAGGCAATATATTTAGCATTAATTTCTTGAGCTTTTGCTAAATAATCCTCAGCCGTTTGTGCTAGCGGAAATTCAGCTTTTAAATGAGCAAGATAAGCGAGATGTGGCTTGCGAATAATAATCGTTTCATGGGGCAAAGTATAATGTTTAAGAAAATCAGCAATGGTTAATAAATATTTGGGTTCACTTTCTAGAGTTAATTTCGTTTCTATACAAGCTCCTGCCATGATTAAAACAATTAAATTAATCATTAAAAATCTGGTTAAAGGTAATTTTACAAAATAAATACGAACCTTAAAATTTCGCTTAATAAGTGGATAAATCATCAACAAAAAAATAAAAGGGAAAAAGAAAAAATAATAACGCCGATGAAATCCGACGAGTCCTAGCATTAGGTATCCTAAAATTTGAACGAGCGTAAAAGCCATAAACTTCTGAAAGTGAAGCGACTTACTAGAATTATTTAAATCGCGCAATATATCAATAAAACCAACCAATATCCAAAAAATAGGAAATGCGATTGCGATCTGATAAATTGGAAATTTGAGAGACTCAAGCAATGCTTTAGGAATAAATAATTTAGGAATATTTAAAAATAAAACATCTTGCATATATTTATGCAAAAAATAAAGAGGATTATAAAGAATTACGTCAATCAAAGAATGAAATTGAGTTTGCATTGATCTGACAGAAGTTATCAAATTATCGCCTTGAGGATGATAGAAATTGGCGGCGACTTGTAGATAAGTTGTACTGGCAAAAGAACTCCCATTGATCTGCCAGTTATAGAATAACCAAGGAGAGATGACTAGCGCAAATCCACTAAGCAAAAAAGCTATTTTTATTAGACGTTTTTCGATACTTTCTTGGTTGAAATTAATCAAGATAATTGACAAAAGAAGTCCAATATTAACAAAAATCCCGTTGCTACGCAATAAATAGGCAATTCCTGCAAAAATTCCAGCAAATAAGCAGATTTTAGGGGTCAGTTGGAGCGGAGACAAAAACAACCATAAAGGCAAGAAAATCGCCAAGGTACTAACCACATCGGTTGCCGCTAAAAAAGAAGCAGGAAATAGCGTTAAGGAAGTCAGAATCGAAGTGATTAAAGCCAGGTGATCGCTCACCAAAGATTTAAGTAATAAATAAGTTATCCAACTCAATAATGCGAGTGCAAAAGCACTAATAATTTTGCCTGCAACAAAAGTGTTGCCAACCCCAAAAGTCACTGCTGCTAATAGTAAGCAGTATCCAGGCGGATTGTGTTGATAGGTATAAGCTTTGCCTGCTAAAATATTTTCAGCTTGAATCGCATAAGCTTCGTAAAAATCTGATTCAACGCCAAAAGTACCGACTTCCCGAAAAGAACCAACCCCTAAAGCAAAGACGAGAATGATTAAAGAAAATATAATAGCAATTAAATCATATCGCTCTTTTATTTTAGCCATAGAACATTTCTCGCGCTAGTTAGAAAGACTATAATCCTATTTTCTGGTTTTTAAACGTCAAAACTTGCTTTTTCATTTCAAGAAAAATTACTATAATATTTTATAGCTATCTCTAAAGCTTTAGTGATATTTACAAGGTCATCAACAGTATTTTTTGCTCTCATTTCAATAGACTTCCACCCTGAATAATTGAGGCGAGCCAAGCTTTTTCCAAACAACTGATGATTAACATCCCCCTCAGTGATAATCTCTAAATTGATTTCACTAATATGAAAATGACACAGTTTGTCGATAGTTTTTTCTAGCATTAATTTGATATCTTCATTGCTTAAAGTCATTCCGGCTGCGTCTAAATGTAATCCTAACCCTTGATGATTAATTTTAGTGACTAATTCATAACCTTGTTGAGCATTGGTAATAAAATCACATTCGTACACTTGAGGATTGGGTTCAAGACAAAATTTGACATCATAATCTTTTGCTACTTTACCTAGCTCAGAGAAAAAAGAGAGGCTAATTGCTTCCGCTTCTGAGAACGTTAATGAGCCTCTTTGACGATTCTTAGGAGAGCCAAAAACTAAAATTTCAGCCCCCAATTGATTGCCTAATTTAATTAAACTTGACAAGTAATCAAAAGTTTCTCGCCGTTTTTCAGGCTCTCTAAAAAGTGTTAGATCTGGTCTCCCAAACAGTAGCGACTGCATCGCCACAATTTGAATCCCTTGACGCTGCCAAAAAGTCTTATAGGCATTAATTTCATCGGGAGAAGTTTGGAGTGGATTTTTCCAAATTTTCGTCGGAGCAATTTCCACCCCTTTGATCTCCAATGCTTGCAAAATTTGTGCTACTGACGTATCTTCTGCTATTGACCAGGCAAGATTAGAAATAGCAATTTTCATCATGTTTCAAACTTCAGAAAATAGACAGAACCACTATCCATGCTCTTGCCGTCATCATAAGGTGCGCCGATCAGTCCGTAATTGGATTTCATCTCAACTGTAGAACCATATAAATCTCCTGCACTCCCGTCATCGGCGGTAAACTTAGCGAGTTGGTTCTTATTGCTGAGATCGAACAAATAAGCTGCTCCACTATCCGCACCTTTGGCATCGTGGTGGCTAGCACCAACAAGCGCGTAATTATCCGACATCCCCACTGAGGAGCCAAATAAATCCCCTGCTCGATTGTCCTCGGCAACAAATTTTTCCAATTGTTTGCCTGTGTTGAGGTCAAAAAGATAGACACTGCCGTTATCCTTACCTTTACTATCCTCATAAGCTGCACCGATGAGCGCGTAGGGTGAGTCTGTATCATTGATTAACGCGACAGAATAGCCAAATAGAGAGCCTGCTTTTCCATCACTGGCAACCAACTTGTAAAGTTGTTTCCCCGTCGTTAGATCGAACACATAAGCGACACCTGAATCAGAGCCGCGTTCATCTTGATAAGGCGCACCGATGAGTCCATAGTTACCAGCAATAGCGACATCGTAACCAAAAACATCTCCGGCTCGACCATCGGTAGGGATGAACTTTTGCAATTGCTCTCCTGTGTCGAGATTAAACAAATAGGCAGCACCACTATCGTTAGCCTGTACGTCTTTGTAGGCAGCACTCACCAGTGCATATTCCCCCTCTATGGCTACAGAAAAACCAAAGACATCACCAGCCTGAAGATCGTTTGCTACTAACTTTCGCAGTTGCTGACCAGTTTCGGTGCTAAAAAGATAGGTGGTTCCGCTATCTATGCCAAGTCCATCTTGGTAGCCAGCACCAACTAGTGCATAGTCATCTGTCGCAGCCACAGAAAGGCCAAATAAATCCCCTGCTTTAGCGTCGCTCGCTGTCAATTTTCGCAGTTGTTGACCTGATTTGAGATCGAATAAGTAAGCTGCACCACTATCTATCCCCTTATCATCTTTATAGGGTGCACCAATTAGTCCATAGTCGCCGCCGATGGCCAAAGACCGTCCAAACAAATCTCCAGCAGCACCATCATTAGGGGTTAGTTTTTGAACTGCTTTAGGGGTAGGAGAGAGACTATAAACGAGTTGCGGTTGTACAAATAAGACTATAACTGTCGTTGCTAGCAGTATGGCGACATAGATTAGTCTGCTTATCAATTTGTTCATGTTAAGTATCTGATCGTAAATTAGAGTAACTAAAGTTGAGATCGGGAACAGACAGTAGAACATTAGCCTATTTAGCTAATGATTAATGACTCATCTTACCTTGTTTGTGTTGCTGAGCGACAAATTCTTTTAATTTTTCCAAGATTTCAACTTTATGATACAAGTAGCCGTCTTCGTTCCCCCGAAACGCTCGAAAATATCGAGATCGCATATCATAGTGAGTAATGGGAATGTCTGGTGTCTGGGTAAATTCAAAGCCAAACGCTTCGCTCGCAACTTCTGCTACGCTAGTAGGCTCAGTAGCAAAATTGATTAAACTCAGTTGATTGGCTAGTGCTATTTGGATATCTCGCCAGAGATATTCTAAGGGATAAAACTGGAAGACACTATCTTGATGAATCTTATTAAGCAAAT
>JBGTNM010000083.1:0-16073 GCA_041743025.1 Microcystaceae cyanobacterium | reverse complement strand
TGGGATAAGACCAAAAGAAAAGCATTTAAAAAGAAGTTAGAGGAATATTTAGAAATAACAAAGAAGAGTCCAGACCGCTTACAGGTATGGTTTTGGGATGAAAGCGGCTTTAGTTTAAGAGTGATAAGAAGAAAAAATTGGAGTCAAAAAGGAAAGCCCAAAAAAGTAAGAGGTGATAGAAGAAAAGGAAGAGTTAACGTCATGGGAGGATTAAGGTATTTCGACAAAAAGAGATGGGTAGAATTTATCAAGAAAGGCAACTCAGAAAATTTTTATGAGGTGATGAAAGGCTTCTATAAAGAACTCGTAAATGAGTGGATAGAAGCCGGAAATAAGGCGGAAGATTTTTCCGACAAGGGAGCGAAAATCGTGATTATTTTAGACAATGCAAGTTTCCATAAAAAAGCAGAGATTTTGAGGGCAATCGAAGAAGAGATGCCCAATATTCAGATGGAGTTCTTGCCTGTGTATAGTCCTGATTATAACTTAATTGAATTAGTCTGGCATTCAGCTAAAGAGTATATTGCTAATCGTTTTTTTACCTCAATTGAAGAGCTAGAGTTTCTATTATATCGGCTTTTAAATGAAGGAGAACTAGTTATTAAGTGGAATCGTAAGCTTAAAAATAAAGGTGATTCTGTTAACGTCGTTTAAATGCGCGATAGTTTAGGCAATAGGCAGTGTTGCAATAGCAAGAGTCTATAGAAGTGTTAGTTTGACAGCGAAATTGGGAATATTAAACATATAGATTGATAAAAGAGGCTATATGAAAGTTAATGTTGATGATCTTCTTCCTGAAATCCCAGCTATTACTCTCTCTGAGGGTGTTGATTTTCCCCCTGGTGTTTTTCGCTTTAGCCTTGCTGATTTTCTGTCTGTATGGCAAGGATTGCCTTCAAAAAGCCTAATCGAGAAGCATGAACGTCTTGAACGTATATTTAATTCAGATTATTTTAATATTCACACTGTTACTACAGATAGTATTAGTCTTCAAAAATTGATAAATACAGGCTTCTATGAGTCATCTTCTAGAAATGGAAGCGGTTTTATATATCTTTATACTTTTGAAGATAATATTCTTGCGGGCAAATATCTTGAAGGGATGCTATGGTGGACATCTACCAGGTATCAAGCAAAAATAAAAATTGGACGAACTGAGCAGAACGTTCTCAATAGAATTGATCAGCAACTTGCTACTAGAACAAGTGTGTCTGAACCACCAATTTTGTTATCCGCGTTTTGGACAAATTTAGTTGTTCAGTGTGAAAGAGATATTCATTATGAACTTCGTGAAAAAAGATTAACTAATCATTTGGGTAGGGCAGCAAAAGGTGGAGTTGAATGGTTTAAAGATAATCCTACTTTAGCTATACCGATTATTCTAAAATGGGTTACTCGTTACAGAAATCACCCGACTGCTACTCAAATACAAGTAGCTGGTGAATCAGAAAACCTACCCTTGGAACTACTAATCTAGATAAAAAAACTTAAAACAATTTCATGTAGAAGGTATCTATGAAATAAATCTTAAGGCAGTTAGAATGTTGAGTATTTTCTTTATAGATACCCTTTAGTTATTCTGGAAAAAACTCAAAATCTAAAATCTGCTCTACTGTAAAAGGACACTTCTGGGGAAAAGTGTCTGAGAACAATTCTGTTTTCTGAATCGCCAATCTTCTTGCTTTGAGATAAACCTCGTCAAGTTTCTGGAGAGAATAATTATAAAGCGTCTTGGATTGTAATAATTCTTCTAACTCATCTCGGAAATTGGTTATTTCCGTCCTCCATCCTCTAGCACACAATTCTTTCTCGCTCAACCAATATTGATAGAGCAATAAATGCAAGAGAAGTTGTTTTAAGTAACTGGTAACTTTATGCCTTTGCTCACTTCCCAAGCCTTCTATTTCTTCTATTAAATGTTCCCAGTCAAGATTCTCGATATCGCGATCGCGAAGTTGCTCAACCGTTTTATCCAGCCAAAGAACCAAATCTTCGTTATAGATCTGTTGCATTTTTAACTTTAACTGAGTCATTTTCTTGATTTTTTTTCATCATAACTAAATTTTTGAAGTTCATCAAATTGTAGGATACGTTCTCAACGCATCGACAACTGTAGTATAATTTTGAAGAATTGGTATTAGAATACATAGGTACTTCGGCATCTTCAGGTTATTTTTAAATTGAGGGTATAATCATGGATCTTTCCATTACATTAGCAGAAATTAGCCTATTAAGTGTGGACGAGCGTATTTGTCTGGTGCAGGCAATTTGGGACAGCATCGGTACAGAGTCAGATCACATTGAGTTAACCGAAGTTCAAAAACAAGAGTTGTTGCGCCGTCTAGAAGACTACAAAGCTAATCCTCATGCGGTAGTTTCTTGGGAGGAAATCAAAACCAAGGCATTGGCAAGGGCGAGTGTTAGTAGATGAGTCTCCCAATTGTTTTTCGATTAGAAGCACAGGCTGAGTTTGATGAGGCTTTTGATTGGTACGAACAGCAACAACTGGGTCTTGGTGAAGATTTTCTTGTCTGTGTTGCGGAAGTGCTAGAGCGAGTCGGGTCAATGCCAGAGTCTTATGCAGTCGTTTTTCAGGATGTTCGACGCGCAGTTGTACACAAATTTCCCTATTTGCTTCTGTATGAAATTAAAGCAGATCAGATCGTGGTATTGGCAGTATTTCATAGCAAGCGTGACCCCAAAATCTGGCAAAAACGGGTCTAATTTGAACAAATCGTGACGATCTAACGCTTGACCATTAAATTTTTGAGGCTTGATAGTATTCGTGGGTTAAATAGGGAACGGCGACTAACTCCCCCGTTGCCTCTCCTATCTGAACGATTAATCCTTCTCCTCCCACTTTGGTACGAACGTAAGCGATCGCAAAAGGCTGTTGCTCTATTTCAGCAAAACTGGTGATAGTACCCACTTTTTTGTCTTCTACAGTAATCGCTGTGCCAGGTTCAACAGGCTGATTGAGTTTTACCCCCCAAAGTCGCTGTTTGACTCCTTGATAAGTATTTAAACGGGCAATCGTTTCCTGTCCGATGTAACAACCTTTCTCAAACGAGATAGCTTGCCACAATCCCGCTTCTAACGGATTGTAGTCTTCTGTGAGTTCTTTGTCAGGCGCAGGTCGTCCCTGTTGAATTCGTAACACCTCCCAAGCGCGATCGCCCATTGGGATGGCTCCCGCCGCTATAAATTGCCCCCAAACCTCGGCTGCATCAGCAATCGGGACGATTAAAGTATAACCAGGGAGTCCCAACCCACTGCCGACGGCAAGGCGCAGCGAAGCACCCTCTAGCGTTACCAAGCAGTGATTTCCCTCTGGCTGTTGCATTAAATCCTCTAACCCCAATTTCGTTAATAATTGAGAGCTATCAGGGCCAATTAAGCTAAAAACAATGTTTTTCTCCGAAATATCTGCCAATTCTATTTTATCCATCGGAAAAATGTAGCGATCCATCCATGCCATCAACCATTGACGGCGATTAGGGGAAACGAGAATAAGGATAGCAGTATCGGTAAGGTAGGCACTCACCAAGTCGAGGGCGCGCCCAGTAGAATTGACGAAGACAGTATTGCATCCTTGCCCTGGTTGTAGGCGGTTGATGTCGTTAGTCGTCTGATTGTGGAGGAACTGTTGGCGATCGCTGCCAGCTAATTGTAATAGTCCCCAGCCAGAGTGATCGCACAGCGCTACCCCGTCTCGTGCCGCTTGCAGTGCTTGGCGATCGTTGCCGAAACTTTCGACAGAAACCTCTCCATCACTCAATTTTGCTCCTAGTTGGCGTTGTCGTAGTGATTGTAACATCTCGCTTAGTTTAATTTTTAATGATTTTATTGCTAACTTACTGGTAAATTGGCAAAAATGAGTTGAACAATGCGTTGAGTTTTGGTTTCCAAACGCTGCCAGTCTATTTCTCCCGTTTCATCCATTAGACTCAGATCAATCTCCACGACGCGATCGCGCTCATCATCCAATGACGGTTCGTAGTTGAGAAAGCACACATGAAAACACAAGTCCCAAATATTAACCATAACGGAACGCTCTTGGAGAGTCAAACACAATTGATATCCTGGAAAAGGTTCTTGAATTTCTTGGTAGGTTCCTTGCCAATGCGAGCGATCGAGTTGTTTGCGAATGTTATCAACAACGCGGATAAACGCTGGTTGCATGAGCAATTGCGCTTGTTCCCAATCTAGCGTGTTTTTAAAAGTCGGTTTCATGATTATTAGCAGTTTTCAATGATTCGCAATAAAATTGTTGATTAAATTACGAGTTAAATTATAATGGAAAATACGGTCAAATATTACCAACTTCTTCAAATACCGACTAATGCTAATTTAGAACAAATTAAAACGGCATTTCGTCGCCTTGCTCGTCAATATCACCCCGATCTACACCCTAACGAGCCTGCTACTGAAGAAAAATTCAAAGAAATTTGTGAAGCTTACGAAATTTTGTGCAATCTTCATAACAGCCATCAGACAACTTTTCGACAAGAGCCTAACTCGTCAAAGTTTTCCGCAGAGAATTATTATGTTTCAGGTATTAATCAGTTTTTAGAGGGTAATTATCAGGAAGCTATTGAAAATTATACTCAAGCGATTCAGTTAAAACCCAATTTTCAAGAAGCCTATTTAAAACGGTGCGAGGCTTATTTTGCTGCCAAACAAGACCGACAGGTTCTAGCTGATTGCCAAACCATTCTCAAGCTAGATAATACTTGCTATCAAGCTTACTTCTATCAAGGTCGTTCTCGCCAACTTTTGGGCTACACTCAATCTGCTATTGAGAGTTATACGCAAGCAATTCATTACCAAAATAGTTGTGCTGAAGCCTACTATTATCGAGGGTTAGCCTATGATGAATTGAAGGAAATAGCGAATGTCCTACAAGATTTACAAAAAGCGGCAAAGTTGTTTAACGAACAAGGCGATCGCAAAAACTATAACTTAGCCCAAAATAAACTACAACAACTCTTTGGAAAAACCCCTAATGTTAAATCTACTATTAGACAGTCAGGCACACCAGGAATTGTTAAGACGATTCAACTAGCAGTAACAACTTTCTTGAGTTGCTTGTTCAATCCAGGCGGTAATTTACTAGCTGTATTTTCTCGTCTATCGTCACGACAGGCTTTATTATTTGGCGTTTTGTACGGCGCGATCGCAGATATTTTTATCACTATCAGCCTTCATCATTTAAACCATCAAGCTTACTCGCTTTCGATCCAGACATTTTTATTAAATTCTTTACCGTTCATTAGTTTAGTGAGTTGTCTTGCTATTATTGAATTAATTTTGCGTCAGCAGATACACATTGTTGCCAGTATATTTATTTCAGGACTATCTATTTTACCCGTTAGTTGTTTGATCGCTTTAGCTTATTCCCCTTTAAATGTACCTCAAAGCTTGTTATTAATAGTCAGTATTTTTATTATTTGTTTTACCATTTTAATTTTATATTTTAGCTTCACACAAATCTATAACTTTTCCGAAAAAACATCTACCTGGCTGGTTCCCATACTAATTACGATACTGGCAGTTATTTTATCAATCCTCAGTAATTTTATTTAACCTTTGCGTAGGGTGGGCATTGCCCACCTTTTATTATTCGGGATAGAAAATGAGAAGCGATCGCAGAACAGTAAGCAAACCAATTAATATTATGATATTGGATGATTGTTTTTTATTTTTGGGAATGGGCGTACGCAATCATTGGTGTCAACTTAAGTTAGACATAGCTTGCTGGTTAAGTTTCATAACCCGCCCCGAACTCAAGTTCCGGGCTAATAGCTTAAGTCCATTGAAATGGACTGAGAATGGGTATTTTAATATTAGTCATCTTTAGATGACTTGCGCTGTTAGCCGTGAACTTAAGTTCAAGGCGGGTTAAGAGTTTCACGTTTCACGTTAAGTTGACATCAATGTTACGCAATACGCCTCTACAGATTTTTACCTTTTATTTTCTGTCTTCAGCTTGCCACTTTTTAGCAAAATGTTCTTGTAACAAACGGTGAATAAAACGATAACCACCGCCGACTCTTTGTAAGAATAAACGATTAGTGGCATAGTTGAGAAAGCGTACATAATTCCAAGGTGCATATCCCCGAAACCAGAGAATAACCCGCAAGATAAAGTGTTGGATGACGGGTAGAAAGCTATAGAATATAAGTAATGCCATTAAACTCCCAGCAAGAACAGGCAGTAAATACTGTAAGTCTATAAGCTGAAAATTCTTAACTATTGATTGTAGGAAAAAAATGATTAATGTAATTATTAAAATTCCAGTAAATGAAAGAATAATTGCGTTTTTAGAAGAGGATTTAATACCTTGGTTAGGAGCAACTTTGATGTCAATATCATTGCCATATAGCCCTCCAATGAGTCCGTAAATTAGCCCTTCAATCACTCCAAAAATTATCCAGAAAGTTAGCGCGTAAGTCTGCCCGTAAATTCCCCCAAAAATTAGCCCAGAAATTAGCCCTTCAATCAGATAACTTTTATTAAAAATAAAAGAAAGTTTTAGACTTGCTATAAGTTGTATTTCTTCCCCACTCAGCCACCTAATAAGTTCTCTAATTTGCCTATAAATCAGCCAAACAATTAGCCAGACAATCAGCCAGAAAGTTAGATTGCTAATTATCTCGTAAATCAGCCATCCAATCAGTCCGTAAATTAGCCCAAAAATCGGACTAAAAATCAGCCATCTAATCGGTCTATTTTTAGATTTAAATTTTAAAGTTGCTATAAGTTGTATGTTATTTTGACTCAGTCCTTCACCTCGTCCTTTAAGTAGTCCGAAAATTAGTCCGAAAATTAACCCAACTATTAACTGGGTAATTAGCCTCAAAATCAGCCCCCAAATCAGCCCTCTAATCAGCCCGAAAATCAGCCCGTAAAGCAATTTTTCCCAACGCTTCTTTAACCAATAGGGTTGTAAATTTTCAATGAAAAACTCGGTTTGTTTATAAGTGGTTAACTGAACAGCTAGCCATTCCAACCACTGTATTGTATTTGCAGTAGGCTTATAATTCCCTTGATAAGGGCGCTTGAGCATCCGTTTAATATAAGAATCAAACAGATAGTCTAACCGCTCCTCAGTTGACTCCATTTGCTGCCATTGAGAGAAGGAAATTTCCTCACAGGCAATCAGCATCACATTCAACAGTAATGGTGTTTTCGCTAAATCCATCAACTCTGAGTTACTACAAATGCTTGCCCACAGTTGCGTGTCTTGTGTTTGTAAAATATAGTCTCGTATTTGCTTATTTGTAAGAGGTTGTAGAATAATTGCCCCATTCAACCCTATTGGTGTATCTAATAACTCAAATTCTGCTAACCGACTGCATACGATTACTGGATTCAACCAACTTCCAGGTTGTAGAAATTGATTGATTTTTTCTACACACAAACGCTGTCGAGTGGTTTCTAATTCATCCAACCCATCCAATAGAGGAATTATTGCTTGTTCTTCTATCCATTTTTGTCCGACATCTTTCCTAACGCCATATTTTAAAAATAAAACATCTGCCATCCAATCTTTAATACTTTGCTTGTCATCTTTCCAAGAAGATAGATTTAATAATACAGGAAAAGGACAATTCTTATCAGCTTGAGCGCGATTGACTAATACTTGTGCGATTTCTAGTAAAGTCGTTGTTTTTCCCGAACCTGGCGCACCCAAAATGAGCAAGCGATTGTTGATTTCTTCGCTGTCATAAACCTCAATAATCGGCGTTTGCGAAGGTAAAGGTTGAGGTTTGTGCGTACCAATTTTAACATCTACTTCCCAAGGTCTTCTTATTTTGCTAGGATCGTCAGCTTTATCAAGAATAATAGAAACTCGATTGTGTAAAGAATCTCGCAACCTTCCGTTAACTTCTTGTTCAATAAAATCTAATAAAATCTGTTGACTTTTATCGCGTTGTATGTCTTTAAAAGGCTTCCAAGGTTGACTTTGTGTGCGAGGATTGGCGAATGTTTCAACCGTTTGCCGCAATCCCATGACGACATCTAAAAACGCCTCATCTTTATTCTTCCAACTGGTGACAGGTTTGGCATTTCTAGGGAGAGATTGCAGTTGTCCTAGTATCGTGTTTTGCCAATCTACCGGACGCAATAAAATAGGAACTACCCTTACCCGTCCGCTTGCGTGGCGTTGAATTGCTTGTTGTAATTCTCCGTTGTAGTGATAGTCTGAGGCGATATAATCGGCACTGATTAGTAACAAAATGATGTCTGCTTCTGCCAACTGTCGGTTAATAGTGCTTAACCGATCGCTTCCTGCACTAATACGGTTTTCCTCCCAAGTTGCGATCGCCCCTTCCCGTTCCAAAGTAGTAAGATGGGTGGCGAGTTGTTGCTTGAGGGATTCGTCAGCACTCGTGTAGGAGAGAAAAACCTGAATGATCATGGATTGACGACAGAAAGGCAAAGATGCTACTGTTATAGCCGCTTTTTGACAATAAGGTACGATAGTTATTCGTAGGGTGGGCAATGCCCACCTTCCTATAACAAACGGTGAATAAAACGATAGGTGGGCAATGCCCACCCTACCCTACTAATCATAGTCCTCACTCAATTATTAAAATCATTCATCAAAATTTCACTTTTCTGTCACTTGATTGTCATATGAGTGCTTTAAAGTATTGTTAATTCTCAGTTGAGGCTGATGGACGATGAACAAGAAAAAGCAATTATTAGGTTTTCTGCGGGAAGAACTCCACATCCCCAAAGAGTCGCTTGACTTGGTTTTGCGCCATCCCGAACTGCCTCACGGAACTCTGCCCATGCTGCTGTGGCGGTACGGATTAATCAGTTTGCCTCAATTAGAGCGGATTTTTGATTGGCTTGATAGTCACACTGAAGAACTCGTTGAAGGTATCAAACTCGCTGAAGATAGTTAACAAGCAAAAAAACAATTGATAATTGATTACTTGTTCCTTAAAACTCTGGCAAAAGTACGGTTTTTGACGATTCTCTTGCCTTTTGCCTCTTGTCTTTTGCCTACTTCTGCAAGAAATCTACTGGGGAACGGTGACTCGCGGTTGGGAAGCCAGTGCCAAAAGCTGCTGCACTTCTTCATCAGTTGTTTGGGAAAAGTCTTGATACCAGAGACTAATGGAGTGGAGGGGATCAGGCGTTCGCAAACAAACCACCCGTTCAACCTCGGTAGTCAACGTTTGACAGGTAGTCGGCGGGGCAAGCGGAACTGCAACGACAATCGCTTTGGGCTGTTGCTGTTGTAAGGTGGCGATCGCAGCTTTAAGGGTAGCACCTGTGGCAATGCCATCATCGACGAGAATAATCGTGCGATCGCGAATTTCTGGGAGAGGACGGTTTTGCCGATAGAGGAGATCGCGCCGTTCCAACTCCTGCTGTTCGTTTTGCGCGACTTGCTCGATAACATCAGGAGACAAGTGCAACCAGTCCACCACTTCATGATTGATAATGCGTACACCCCTGGAGGCGATCGCGCCCATTGCTAGCTCTTTGCGACCTGGAACGCCTAATTTCCTGACTAAACAGACATCTAAAGGCAGATTGAGTTGCTGGGCAATTTCACTGGCGACAGGAACCCCTCCTCTAGGCAGTGCTAGCACAATAACATCAGGTCGGTTAGTATAGTCAGTCAGCTTTGCAGCTAATAAGCGACCTGCTTCAGTCCGATTTTCAAAAACAGCATTCACTTTTGTTTTCTCCTTGTTTCAGTTCGCAGGTAGACTACCAAGGGAGTTCTGCTTAGGAGGTTACTAGATGGTCTTAACTTAGAAATGGCTCGCTCAGTCCGTTAACCAGATTGTCGCCTCCTCAATTGTTGGATGCGGCAGCAATCATTCTAGTCTCTTAAGTGTAGCGGCGAATTAAGACTTTAATGATCTGCTTTAAGGCTAACAATTCTTTGATTTGCCGAATGTTACAAAATATAAAAGTAGAGACTCAGGATATCATGTACCTCTCCGCTAAACTAAACTTGTTATTATTAGGGGGAAAGTATTTGTATACAGGAAAATCATGATGAGCCAAGAGTCACGGCAAAACTTGAACGAATTTGGAGAGTTCCATCAAGTCAAACCGCTTTCATCTCCTAAGCGTCAGCTAGATTTTGATAGATTTTATCTAGCTTGCGCTCCCTTGGAGCCTCTGCAAATGACACCAGAAGATGAACAGTATTACATCAATTGTGCTGACGTGCGAGGTGGTAAAAGTATCGACTCAATCAAGAACAATATTAAGAGGTCTCAAAACGCCGGAAAGAATTCAACGGCTCATTTCTTTACAGGTCATATTGGTGGAGGTAAGTCTACCGAGTTAAACCGACTCAAAAATGAATTGCTGGAAGAGGAGGGGTATTATGTCATTTATTTTACATCTGATGAAGACTTAAATATTGATGATGTAGACATTCCAGACATCTTACTCCTAATCGCTCGTCAAGTCAGTGTAGGGCTAGAAAAAATTGAAATTTCTTTATCGCCTCCCTTTTTCGTCCGATTACGCGAAGAAATCTCCAATCTCTTACAAATGCCAGATGAGATTAATGTGAAGCTGTCGGTCTTTTTCGCCGAAATTTCTTCTAAATTAAAAACAAGCCCTGTCGCCCGAAATCAGTTGAGGCAGTATTTAAGTGGTCGTACTGATAAGCTCATTGATTCTCTCAATCAAGAGATCCTCCAACCAGCGATCGAGCAGTTACAAAAACAAAAAAAATGGAAGGGATTAGTTGTCATCGTTGACAATTTGGAACGCATTGTCGATCAGAAACTCCCAAATTCCAACTGCTCTCAACAAGAGTACATTTTTATTAAGCGTGGCGAGACTTTAACGAAACTCCACTGTCATGTTGTCTACACGATACCCTTAGCTCTGTTATATTCCTCGAAATCGAATGAAACTTTGAACCGTTTGGGTAAAGTTTCCATTCTGCCGATGATTCCTACCCTGCTACGAGATGGAACACAATACTCTGACGGCCTCGATTTGCTCCGTCAGATGGTCATGGCTAGAGCTTTTCCCGATGTTCACCCTGTAGAGGAACGTCTCGCTCCAGAGTTAGTCCAGCAAATTTTCAAAGATGGGGATAAGACCGTTTTAGACCGTCTTTGTCAAATTAGCGGGGGTCACTTCAGAACATTGCTCCGAGTTCTTCAAAGCTGTTTGTCCGATGAATGTCCCATCTCATCAGCTAGTTTAGAAAGGGTCATTCAAGATGAGCGAGATGGAATGGCTTATGGTGGTTTCACAAGTAGTGACTGGGAAATGTTACGAAAAGTTGAGCAAGAGAAAGATACCATCAGCATCGGCGATATCGAGAATTATCAGCATTTCTTGAGCCAGTTGTGGCTTTTAGAATATAAAGACCCTCAAGGCAAATGGTTTGGCGTTAACCCTTTACTCAAGGAAACCACTCAATTCAAATCTAAGTCCTCTCAATTAGGATAAAAATACTTTTCTTGCACTGTTCCCTAACCTTAAGTACCTGGACACGAAAAATTGCCGTAGGCAATCCCCGGCTGTCGCCATCTCCCTTGACAAGGGGGACTACAAGGGGTGTATTTAATGATGGCCACCTACTTATCAATGTCTAATTATGAAAGATACCTGTAGATCAGACGAAATTATGGCTGATAATGAGCGGACGCTAAAGAAGTTAGCCAATGCTATCCGTTTGGAAAAGGGAAAGTTCTCCTTAAAACTGGTTCGTTGCAACTATACTGAGTTAAGAAAATCTATTTTAGAAAAGTTACACCAAGATCATTCTTTCGTGTTTGAAGAATTGTCGTTAACGCCAAAAGCAACGAATCTCATCAATGAAATTCCAATATTTCTTGAAAATAAAGATCCTAACTTATCAGCTTTAATGGTTTTAGCTTTAGAACAGGTAGAAAAGCTAGATCAACTATTTGCTAATTTTAATAAACTCAGAACCCAATTTCAAAACTCATTTAAGTTTTCTTTGGTGTTATGGGTTACTGATGAAGTATTGGCTAAAGTGAGTCAAAATGCTCCTGATTTTAGAAGTGGGGGAGGGATCATGTCTTTTCGCTGGACGACAGAAGAATTAGTCCACTTCTTGCACGGAGCGGCTGATGAACTTTTCCATCTCGTGTTACAGAATGGCGCAGGTGGTTTTTTACCCTATACCACCAATATTGCGACACTCGCCGATTATCGCCGTCGCTACCAAGAAATCGAGTCTGCTTGGCAGGAGTTACAAGCTAGAAACATCGATTTAGAAGATAGACTAAAAGCAAGCTATCTCTTAGCTCAGGCAGGGAGTTACTACGTTAACTCTTTAAAACATCAACCTTTTAAGGAGCAAATTGAACTGATTCAAGAAGCTAGGCAAAAATATCAGGAGAGTTTGGAAATCTGTCAGCACATCGACGAAAAAACAGGAGAGGGAACGCTTTTTTATTGTCTCAGTCTCTGCGAACGTCGTTTGGCTGAGTTAGAGCGCTCAAAACAAAAAGACCACTGGAGCGCAGAGGAAGCTTCTCTAGTGAAAGCTAGCGAGGTATTTAAGGAACTTGGAAAATGGGAAATCGAGGCAAAATTACGTAATAAACGAGGGGAAGTTTTACAACACTTGGAGCAGTGGGAACAATTAAATCAGTTGGCGGAAGCCTCAATTGATCAAGATCGTTTTCTCAATAATCGCCTCCTCTTAGCCGAAGATTACGGATTTTTAGCAAAAGTTGCCTTAGAAAGAGCTAAAGACGCTAAGCAACTCTCAGAAAAGCGGGAATACGCGCAGCAGGCTGAACAACAGGCAGAGCAGGCATTAGACATCTTAAGAGAATTACCGCAACAACAACGATGGCATACTGCTTGCTATCTTCTCTTGTTAGCGCAGGCAAAGAAAGAACTAGAACAATTAAAATTATCTATAAAACACCTCAAAGAAGCTCTAAAAAATATCGAAGATGCAAGAAATAAAACCGAGGCACACGATAGGTATGAACCAGAGCTTCACATTGAGATTCTTGATGAATTACAAGAAACTTATTATCAAAATAAAAACTACCTAGAAGCCTTTGAGAAGAAGCAAGAACGGCTCTCTCTTGAAGGACAACACGGATTAAAGGTTTTTATTGGAGCTTCTAGTTTACAACCTCAAGTTAGCCTGACAGAAGGCGAAGAAATTTGGGACTACGCCATTGAATCATCAGGCAGAAGAAAAGATGTCGAGGCGTTAATTGAAAGATTAAGTCCTCCTAATTCCAAAAAATTAACGATCATCCACGGGCCTTCAGGCGTTGGTAAAACTTCAATGATTGAAGCGGGTTTAGTGCCAAAGTTAAGACAAACTTGTTTTAGTTCATTCAGAGTTGTACCCGTGTCATTACGTCTCTCTAAAACAGAAAATTGGATTGAGCAAATCGGGCAAGAACTAAAACGAGAACTTGATAAAATTAACATCCATTGCAATGTCGATTCATTTGTTGATTATACCGTAATTATTGAACAATTAAAAAAACAGCAACAACTAGCAACAGTTCTGATCTTCGATCAATTTGAAGATTTCTTCTTTATTTGTAAGCCGACTGAAAGACAAGAATTATTTCGGTTTTTAATTCAATGCTTTGAAATTACGAATGTTTGGGCAGTTTTATCTTTACGAGAAGACTATATATACTATCTATTAGAAATTGAAAAAACACTGCAAAATCAAGCAAATAAAGAAATTGAAACGGATTACCAAGACTTTCTTAGTTATAAAAATCGTTATCCTTTAAAAAACTTTGAAAAATCAGAAGCCATTTTACTGATAACAAAATTGTCAGAAAACTCTCAGATTCAGTTAGACCCTGAGTTAGTCAATGAATTCGTTGATGATTTAGCAAAACTGACAGAGGAAGTACGGCCAATTGAGCTACAGATTGTTGGAGCGCAATTGCAAGAAATGGGGATCGAAACTCGCGATCAATATTTAGATCTAGCAAAAAATGATAGCGCTCAAACGAGTTCTAATGATATTGCTAAAGCGAGTTCTAAAGAATTTTTAATTCAACAGTATCTCAAGACAGTCGTTAAAGCGTGTGGCGAAGAAAATGAAGAAGTTGCTAATCTAGTTTTGATTTTATTAACAGACGAGAGTGATAAACGACCTCTAAAAACGCTTAATAATTTTAAAGAAGCGATTTTGAATGATGATAGCAATAAAAAATTAAAATTGGTTCTTGAGATTTTTGTTAAATCAGGCATGGTCGTTTTATCGAAAGAAGCGACTGAAGAGCGTTATCAATTAGTTCATGACTATTTAGCAATTCTTATTCGCCATCAGTTAAAGTCTAATAATGAATTTAAAAATTTAGAAGATAAACTGAAAAAAGTATCTGAAGAAGTTGCCAAAGAACGGACAAAAGCGGCAGAAGAAAGAGCTAGAGCTAATGAAGCTGAGCAAAAGGTTAAATTAGTAGGTGATTTACAGCAAGCTCAAGAACGAATCAGGAGAATCACAAAAGTAGGTGGGGTTTTATCGTTAGCTGTAGGGATTTTGACATCGGCATTAGTGTATTTTTTCAGTGACCGAGCGATACAGATTGGAGATTTAGACACTCAAAGTTCCCAGATTATGAAAAGTCATATTTCTGGGACTGATACTTTAGAACAGTCTCTTCACAAAGCTTGGCAAGGAGGAAGAAAATTTCAGGAAATACTAAAGTTTGAAAAAATGCTTAATACTCTCAAGGGAGAGACTTTTAACGATTTTCAGGATTATCCAATTCATACACCCGTCTTGGCTTTACAACAGTTATCTGATTCAATGGAGCTACAAACATCATTTACTTATAATACAAGCCTTATAGATACTACCTTATTTAAGGGAAAATTGATAAGCTTAGATCTCAAGGGTAAAATTAGCGAACACGATTTATCGACTCAAGATAGTAGTACTCAGGAGCGAATTGTAGTTGACAATGTTTTTAAAGATTTAAACGATAAAGGTAACAATAATAGTCGTCTTTCTACTATTAGTCCTGACAGCAGAAAATTAGCCCTTGTTTTACCCCATCGAAAAGATCCTAATAAAGAGAGAATGGTAATTTGGGATATTCAAGATAAAACGATAGAACATGAAATTGAAAATATAAAAGAAGCGAGCATTCTCTCGTTCAGTCATGACTCACGATGGTTAGCAATTGTTACTAGCAACGAAATTTTTCTTTATGATGCACAACTCAAAAATTATAGAAAACTACCCGTAGAGCAAAACCAAACACCAAGAGTTATCAGTGTCAGTTTTAGCCCAAGTCATAATCAAAAATTAGCATTGGGTTTTAGTGATGCAATCATTAAGCTTGTTAATTTAAAGAATAACTTTCAAACAACAGAGGTAAAACTTCCTTCTAGTTTCTCTCAACTTGCTGTCGAAAATATTCGTTTTAATCAAGAAGGAGATTTATTAGCCATTGGACTTCAAGGAGGCATCCTGATATTACATTATATTGGAAAAAATGATACAAGAATTTGTCCGGCTCAAGGAGTTATCAAAAAGATGGATTTTCTATTTGATGATATTATTGCTGTAGGACTCAATAATGGAAATCTTAAGTTGATTAGTTCAACTTGTTCAACTTTGTATCAAATAAAAGCTCATCAACAAGAAGTAGAAGGAGTTCAGTTTGATTTTGAAAAGACACTTTTAGTTACTTATTCAAAAACAGAAGTTCGCCGATGGGATCTATCAAAATTAGACGAACATTTTGAGCAATACCAATATAACCCTCTCAATGAGTCCAGTTTAGCTCCTGATGGAAAATTACTGGCTACAGGTTCTGCGAGAGGAATTCAATTATGGAATTTAGATAATTTACACAAAGATCGTTTAGGACGGGGAAATAATCTAAGCTCAAAACAAAAGTTTATCGATGAGAGTCAAACTCAATCACCAGTATTTAGTATTAGCTTTAACCGGTTCTTCCGAACTTTTGGTGATCCCCCAAAAACGTACAACTGACAAGGTGTTCAGTACTTGCTCACGCGGCCATAATAAACCGCTTAGTGAGTAGTTCTAATCCAGCTCTTCCGTACATTTGCCGCTTCAACATTTTCAA
>JBGTNM010000082.1:0-2299 GCA_041743025.1 Microcystaceae cyanobacterium | reverse complement strand
GGGATCAGGAAAAGGGCTGGAAAAATTGGCTGAATAATCTTCATTTAATCTGACAACCCTTGATAAATTTTAATCAAATTTCTCGCTGGTTGAAAGTTTTTCCCATTCCCCAACTATCTTTGGGGTTTCCGAGACTTATTTCCTTAATGAATGAGTTTGATTGTTTGCGATATTTAGTCTATCTTTTGGATGACTTTTACTTTTCTTCTGCCTAGAGTGACGGAAGAGGGACATAGCGTTTCTCTGATCAGTGAGGTACATTTTATTTTTTTCCCTGTTCCCTGTTCCTTGTTCCCTGTTCCCTAAAACCAGGAACTCTGTACCTCATTTAATTGAGAACTGCTATAATGATATCTCGACAAACTGATCCTTTTAATTTTCCTAAATTCTGGTTTTATGTTGCTTTATTAGTTATTTTTTTAGTATCTTTGGCTTTGCGCTTTTGGCGATTGGGTCAATTTAACAAGCTCGTTTTTGATGAAGTTTATTATGCTAAATACGGCAACTATTATCTGATTGGCAAGACTTTTTTTAATTCACACCCTCCTTTAAGTCAATATATTATTGCCATTGGGATTTGGCTTGGCTCGCACTTTCCGGCTTCTCCTGAGATGGTAAATGACTTGACAGGTTCAGCACGATCTACTTTTAGTTATCGCTGGTTAAATGCGCTGACAGGTTCATTTATTCCGTTAATCGTCGGCGCGATCGCTTATCAATTAACCTATCGCGATCGTTATACTCTCATTGTAACCTTATTAGCTGCCTGTGATGGCTTGTTTCTAGTAGAATCTCGCTATGCACTTAATAATATTTATTTGGTGCTTTTTGGTATTTTAGGACAATTATTTTTTCTGTTAGCAGTTAATGCCAATCGAATTTTATATTTAACCTTTAGTGGTGTTTTTTTCGGTGCAGCAGTAGCTATCAAATGGAATGGATTGGGATTTTTACTGGGAGTTTATTTGCTGCTAGCATTTGTTTTTATCGGCAACCTATTTAAACACCAATCTCGACAGTCAAGATCTGAAAGTCTTTTTGATAAAATACAATCTATTCAGCCTTTACATTTAGCTTTCAATCTAACCATCGTTCCGCTATTTATCTATAGTATTCTCTGGCTTCCTCATTTAATCATGAACCCTCAAGATGGGTTTGAAGAACTGCATCAAAAAATTTGGTCATTTCATCATAGAATTGGCAACACGCCAGAGGTACATCCCTATTGTTCTAAGTGGTATAGCTGGTTAATCATGTGGCGGCCAATTGCCTATTTTTATCAAGCGACAAGTACCAATACAGGTAAAATCATCTATGATGTTCATGCAATGGGAAATCCGTTTTTATGGTGGTTTTCAACGGGAGCAATTTTATTTATAATTATTTTTATCATACTTTCTGTTTTGGGTAAATTAAACTGCGATCGCCAGACAAGATGGCTACTGATTTATATTCTCATTAACTATGCTTCTAATTTACTTCCTTGGCTTTCAGTGACTCGCTGTACCTTTATTTATCATTACATGGCTTCTTACGTCTTTGCTTGGTTGGCACTTGCTTGGGTAATTGAACGAGGATTACAAAGTCAAGATATTAATTATCGTCGGTTAGGGTTATTAGCAATTATTTTAGTTATTATCGCCTTTATTTACTGGCTACCCATCTATTTAGGCATTCCCTTATCTCAGCAAGGATTTAGTTTAAGAATGTGGTTTCCTAATTGGGTTTAAATCAGCCAATTAATCATGCGGAATTGTTACTATTATCGGCGTGGTTCAAAAAGGGGGTTTTTGGGGTAACAAAAGCAGGCCAAATTGAGCCATTGTTTGACAATGACTTGCAGCACAAAGTTAATAGGTTTCAACTGATTCCATTCGTGCCAATAAGCGTTAGTTGACGGTTCTTTCGAGCTTAACCAACAAACCGCTCTGACCAGATACAAAGGAGTGTCGAAACGTTGGGCAATTGCTTCTAATTTCGAGTTCCGAGATGATAAAATTCATTAATTCTTGACGTTCAGTCCAAGATGGTCCCGCTAAAGATAAAATATCGAGTCTGAGCCAATAAAAGAGTATTTTGACATCAGTGGCTAGATTTAGGGCTTTTTTCTCAACTTGACGAGCTATCTTCAGCTTAGTCGAGAATTTATGCCCTTTCCCTGGCTCTCCCGTACTCTTGGGGATAATAAAATCTTATTAATTGACGTAGGATGGGTTAGACGGCAATAAGCATTCAAACTTAACCTGAAATCATCAATCCGTCGTAACCCATCTTTCAGGAATTTGTATCCTACTACACA
>JBGTNM010000081.1:0-53160 GCA_041743025.1 Microcystaceae cyanobacterium | reverse complement strand
TGTGTAGTAGGATACAAATTCCTGAAAGATGGGTTACGACGGATTGATGATTTCAGGTTAAGTTTGAATGCTTATTGCCGTCTAACCCATCCTACGTCAATTAATAAGATTTTATTATCCCCAAGAGTACGGGAGAGCCAGTTTAAACGTATCTGCCGATTTTACGGCAACCACTGCAACCGGAATTGGCTTTAATAATGGTTGGTTTCAGGCTTTTGGAGCAAATAACTATGTTGGCAATTTAGCGGTTGCTGAAGGACAAAACCTATCATTAATTGGGGGAACGGTTGTCAATACTGGATTGAGCGTCACTGCCAATGGTAACGTTCAACTCACTGATTCTGGTACGCTCATTCCCAACCGTCAAGGGATAACTATCATTTCAGGAACAGTAGATGCTTCCAGTTTAAATACTACAGGGGGACAGGTGGCGATTGTCGGCGATCGCGTAGGACTCATCGATGCTACGATTGACGCTTCAGGAGTCAGTGGCGGAGGAAATATTTTAATTGGAGGAGATTATCAAGGTAGTGGAACGATACCGAATGCTCAGGTAAGCTATGTGGATAAAAATTCTCTCATTCAGGCAAATGCTCTAGAAAGTGGCGATGGAGGGCGAGTTATTGTATGGGCAGATGGCGCAACCGGATTTTATGGCAGCGTTGAGGCGCGGGGAGGGAGTCAGGCAGGTAATGGCGGATTTGTGGAAATATCGGGGAAAGAGAACTTAGGATTTGCAGGAACCTTACTGCTCGATCCTGAGAATATCACCATTGTTGATGGTGCTGGTGGCGCAGATGATGCCGAACTTACAGATAATGGTGAAATTCAACAAGGCGATCGCCCTGGTGAATCATTCACTTCATTCCAGTTCCCCACGAGTTTGGGGGGCAATGTCACTATCACGGCAGGGGAAATCGTTAATACAGGCAATATTAGCACCTCTGCTCTGCGTTTTCGTTTTCTACGGCGAATCAGAGCGCAATTGGCGGACAGGTAACGATATCCGCCCAATCTATCACGACAGGAAACATTCAAGCATCGGCTTTGGGAAATATCGCTACAGGGGGCGCAGTAACGCTAGATACGACTGTCGCACCTCCTGGTACAGGCAATATTACTTTTAACAGTATCAATACCAGGGCAAACGGTAACACTGTCACAGGTGGAACAGTCAATCTCAGTGCCAATGGAGTCATTCGCGGAACGGGCGTTCTTTTAAGCGATCCTGATGATCCTGGTGGTGTTACTCCTCTCAATACGACAATTTACACAGCAGGAGTTTTAAATAGTGGGGGTACTCAGGGAAGTCCTGTTATCATTCAACACGATGGCGGGCCGAATAATTTTCGTTTTGTGGTGGGCAATGATGCTAATAACGGTACAGCCGGTTTGATTAATACGGGTTCTGAAATCATTGCGCTGGAAACGACGATTCCCGATCCAGCCATGTGTCTTTTTCTGATGAGGCAGTTGTGTCTATTAACGTCACGCCGATGCCAGTCACGCCAGTCACACCGGAAATGCCAGTCACGCCGCCACCTGTCCTACCTCCGACAACAGGCATTACTATATCACCCACTCCAACTAATCTACCTATCGACTTCGCGGCAATTGCCCGACAGTTTCAACCGCAACCCTTGCCACCCCTTCCTAACAATCCCCAATTGCCGCCAACGGTTCCGATTACGACGACTGATCAGGCTAAAGAAATTTTGCTCTCTATCGAACGAGCAACCGGAGTCAAACCTGCTTTAATTTACGTCAGTTTCGTTCCTTCACAAGTACGCCTCAGCGAAGATTTCGGCCGCCAAGAGGCTGCTTTAACCAACCAATACGAACAACATCTCAACCTTCCCAACAATCAAGCACCAACAACTTTAACCATTCCTCCTGGCGATGATGACCAGTTGGAATTACTGCTCATTATTCCAGATAAAGAACCTATTCGGGTGCGTGTTCCCCAAGCCACCCGCAAGCAAGTTTTGGCAACCGCTAAAGAGTTTTATGAACAAGTCTCTGACGTAGAAAATAATTACCTTCCCAGCGCTCAACAACTCTATCAATGGTTGCTCGCTCCGCTTATGGCGATCGCGAGGCAGAATTGGGCTTTGGCGGGTTAGCTATCCAAGCGGGGGTTAAAACAGCGATCGCAAGCAGGAGAAGGACGCAGTGAAGCTTTACGGCAAATTCAACTGGAAATGCTCAAAAGTGAGAACCATCAACATCCCTTCTACTGGGCAAGCTTCATCCCCTCTGGTGATTGGACTCCGATGGAGTTTGATTAGTGATACATAGATGGTAGAGAAACGTATGGTAATTTGGGGAATGAAAATGAGGTGCTACAGTGGTTGGAAAAAGCGAAGGTGGGTTATGGGGAGTTGGGAGATACTGCACAGATTCAGGTATTAAACACTTCTGCCAGAAGTCTGATGTCTGAGTGAGGGAATTTAACGCTACAATCATACTGTACGGTCTAGTACGGTTTGGTGTATGAGCGAATCAGCAGTCTCTAAAAAATCCCGGTTGGCGATTAAAGCTCAAGCTCAACTACGAACCTGGGCGATCACGAAGTGGCGCTGCGCGATCGCAATTTCTCTGCTAGGCTTACTAAGCGGGGCAACTACCCTAGTTTATGCCTTGCGTCTGAGGCAAAACCAGTCTCCCCCAGACATTTCTACCCCCACCGTTTCCCCGCGTCTAGAGGCGGTATCTGCTCTTGGCAGACTTGAACCCTACGGCGAAGTGATTAATCTAGCGCCTGCCCCCAATCAAGGCGGTGCAAAGGTCGAAAAACTGCTGGTAAAAGAGGGAGAAACGGTTAAGAAAGGTCAACCCATCGCCATTTTAGATAATTTTCAGCGCAGGCAAGCGACAGTTGATGTGGCAAGGCAAGCGGTTAACGTCGCCCAATCTAATCTAGCCATTGTGCAAGCTGGGGCGAAAACGGGTGAAATCCAGGCTCAACAAGCCACTATTGAAAAATTAGAAGCCGAATTAGCCGGAGAAACTGCCACCCACCCAGAAATTATGGCTCGTTTGCGAGCGGAATTAGCCGGGGAACAACAAGAACAAACCGCAACCATTGAGCGGTTGCAAGCGGAATTGCAAGATGCCGAACGTGAATTTCAACGCTACCAAAAATTAGCCCAAGATGGCGTGATTTCAACATCAGATTTAGAGCAGCGACAATTAGAATTAGAGCAAGCCAGAGAGCGATTAGAAGAAGCAAGAGCCAGACGGAAAAAAACAGTAAATACGCTCAACGAGAGTCTACAAGAAGAAAGTGCGAAATTTCAAAAAACGACTAATACTTTAAATAAACAAATTCAAGAAGCTAAAGCAACTTTAAGTCGCATTGCCGAAATTCGTCCGGTGGATGTCGAAAAAGAGCAAGCCGAAGTTAACAAAGCGATCGCAGAACTCAAACAAGCGCAAACTGACCTAGATTTATCTTACATTAAAGCGCCGTCCGACGGTCAAATCTTAAAAATTCACAGCTACCCTGGCGAAATGGTAGATAGTGAAAATGGTATCGTAGAATTAGGAAAAACTGACCAAATGATGGTGATTGCTGAAGTTTATGAAAGTGACATAGGGCGGGTAAAAGTTGGACAAAAAGCGATGATTAAAAGTGAAAATGGAACGTTTACGAATACCCTACAAGGAACAGTCGAGCAAATTGGCTTGCAAATTGGCAAAAAAGACGTTCTTAATACCGATCCAGCCGCCGATGTGGATGTGAGAGTCGTTGAGGTAAAAATCTTACTCACTCCTGAATCTAGCCGCCGCGTGTCAGGGTTGACTTACGCAAAAGTTGTCGCAGAAATTCTATTGTAATTGAATCGATGAAAATTCCCTTAGCCTGGCTACAGTTGACCCATGAAAAAATTCGCCTGTTGGTTGCCTTGGCAGGCATTACCTTTGCTGACGTTTTGATGTTCATGCAATTGGGGTTTCGAGAGGCTTTATTTGATAGTGGGGTTCGCTTACACAAAAGCTTAGAAGGAGAGGTTTTTCTGCTCAATTCTAAGTCAGATACAATGGTGGCTTTAAAAAGCTTTTCACAACGCCGATTGTATGAAGTTTTAGGGATTGATCAGGTTCAATCTGTAACGCCGATGTATGTTGGATTTGCCTTTTGGAAGAATCCGGTTGAACGCAACACTCGTGGGGTAATGGTCATTGGGTTTAATCCTGATAAAGAAATTGTTAACTTACCTAATGTTGCGCCAAACTTGGATAAAGTTAAGCAGCAAGATGTGGTTTTATTTGACCGTCTCGCTCGCAAAGAATTCGGGCCAATTGTAGAATGGTTTGAGCAGGGAAAGACGGTAGAAACAGAAGTGTCTAGTCGCCGGATTAAAGTGGGTAATTTGTATGCTTTGGGAACGTCTTTTGGGGCTGACGGCAGTATTATTACTAGCGATGTTAATTTTTGGAGAATTTTTCCAGAACGTGAACGAGGATTAATAGATGTTGGTGTCATTCAATTAGAACCTGGCGCAGACGTTGAAGCTACTATAAATGCAATTAAAGAAAAGTTATCTGATGGAGATGTGAGGGTTTATTCTAAAGAAGAATTCGTCGAGCATGAGAAATTTTATTGGAGGACACGAACGTCAATTGGCTTTATTTTTTCTTTGGGAACCGTGATGGGATTTATCGTCGGGACAGTGATTGTCTATCAAATTCTCTATACTGATGTCGCCGATCACTTGCCTGAGTATGCTACTTTAAAAGCAATGGGATATGCAGATCTTTATCTACTAGCTGTTGTTTTTCAAGAAGCTATTATTCTAGGTGTTATTGGGTTTATTCCTGGATTTTCACTGTCAATAATCCTTTATTATAATGCAGCGAAAGCGACCGGTTTGCCTATCATGATGGTGACATCCAGAGCAGTTACAGTGTTAATTTTAACTATTATTATGTGCTGCATTTCTGGCACGATTGCTGTCGGAAAATTAAGGGCAGCCGACCCAGCAGATATTTTTTAAAGCACGAGCATCTTGCTCGTGATTCATTATGAATAGAGAAGCTGCGATTACAATCCAAAACTTAGATCATTTTTTTGGCAAAGGAGCATTGAGAAAGCAAATCCTTTTTGATATAAATTTAACGCTTAAAAAAGGCGAAGTTGTCATTCTTAAAGGCCCTTCAGGTTCAGGAAAGACAACTTTATTGACCTTGATTGGAGGATTGCGATCGGCTCAATCTGGTAGCTTACAAGTTTTAGAGCAAGAATTAGTTGATGCAAACAAACAAAAGTTAGTCAAGCTTCGCCGCAATATTGGTTATATTTTTCAATCTCACAACCTCTTAGAATGCTTGACAGCTAGAGAAAATGTGCAAATGTCAGTCGAGTTACACCCTAATATTTCTTCGCAAGAAGCTAAACAAAAATCAATTGCTATATTAGAAGCAGTAGGATTAAGTGATCGCTTAAATTATTATCCTCAAAATTTATCGGGAGGGCAAAAACAAAGAGTTGCGATCGCTCGTGCTTTAGTGAGTCGCCCTAAATTAGTTTTGGCTGACGAACCGACGGCTTCACTTGATAGTAAATCAGGACATGATGTCGTGCAATTAATGCAGCAACTTGCTAAAGAGCAAGGCTGTACGAGTTTAATTGTGACTCACGATAACCGCATTCTAGATGTAGCGGATAGAATTATTGAACTCGAAGATGGACATCTTATCAATGAATAGTGAATAGTTAAGAGTGAATAGTGACTGTAGCTAGTAATTGATAACTATTAACTATCAACTATTAACTAACAACTGTTCCTTCATAATAAAGTAACTTGCCATCAGCATCATTAACCTGCCAAATAGTCTCACAAATCCAGATAATTTCTCCATCAGCCCGACGAACTTGCGATTTAAAATGGGAGACTAAATCCTGTTTTTCTAACAAGTCTGTCAGTTCGCCCCATCGTTTAAAATCGACATAGAGAGGCTGTTCCTTATCGAGCAAAGCTGCCATCATTTCTTGCGGCGATGAGTAGCCATAGATATGAGCTAGTGCAGGATTGATTTTTTGATAGAACCCATCGGGAGATATTTGAAAAATGCCTGCGATCGCGTGGTTAAAAAGCTGGTAATATTGAGATTCTACTCGCTCAGCGCGATTGGT
Organism: Microcystaceae cyanobacterium; assembly: GCA_041743025.1. Classification (GTDB taxonomy): domain Bacteria; phylum Cyanobacteriota; class Cyanobacteriia; order Cyanobacteriales; family Microcystaceae; genus JBGTNM01. Next base: position 47,021 of record JBGTNM010000081.1, on the reverse strand, counting down.
TTGTTGAGTCAATTGTTGGCTGAGAAAACGAATAGTTAATTGAGTTTCTACGCGAGCGACGACTTCTTCAAACTGAAAGGGTTTGGTAATATAATCAATGCCGCCAACAGCAAAAGCTTTTACCTTATCTAAAACTTCATCTAAAGCACTGATAAAAATGACTGGAATATCGGCTGTTTGTTCGTTCGCTTTCAGTCGTTGGCAAACTTCGTAGCCATTAATTTGCGGCATCGTAATGTCGAGTAAAATGAGATCGAAAGGAGCCGACTGCGCTGCTGTTAAAGCCATCTGTCCATTAAGAACTTTGCGGACATTATAGCCTTGGTCAGTAAGCATATTTGCTAAAAGACGAAGGCTATCAATCGCATCATCAACGATCAGAATTTTTGCCTCTGATTTTTCAGCTTGACTAAGATTCATTGTGTATAATTGAAGTAAAATTAGCTAAAAAAAATACCCAAAATCTTCCTATTGCCTTTTGCCTCCCCCCTTTTTAAGGGGGGAAGGGGAGATCGCCTCTTGCCTCTGAAATTCACTAATATCACGATGTCCTTGATACCAAAGCAGCAGTTCTTGTTCGCTTAGGCAATATCGAGTCTCGTCTGTAACGGGGTCGTAAATTTTCCAATAAGTGTTGCCGTCATCATCAATTTGCTCTTCAATGATGGTTTTGTCCTCTGCTACCAAAATAGCAAAAATGCTTTGACAAGCTTGTGCTAGCCATGACAGCCATTTTAGAGGTAGGAACATTTTTGTATCAATTGACTTAGGTTTTTGAGAAAACTGCGCGGCCATAATGAATTCTCCTTTTGCGACTCCTATTTAATTGCATCTCTTTATATTAGTATCAATGCTAGAACCACTTTTTACCAGAAATTCTAGGCATTTTAAGAAGCAGTTAAAAATGCCTAGTATAAGTACCTAGACATAAATTTTGTTGGCTGTACGCCCTAAATTGCTGATGCTCTATCAGTACGAGAGATGTCAAGCAGACTACCTTCTCAATCAAATGGAACAAAAGTACTATATAATAAGTCCTATCAACAAAACGAGTGGAGGTTGTCATGAACAATCCTTTTCAACAACACGGTGCTTTTAGTTGGTGCGAATTAATGACGAGAGATCTTCCGACTGCTCGTTCGTTTTACGCCAAGCTGTTTGGCTGGACGCTGGTGGAGGAAACTGTCGCGGGAACCGATTATACCGTCGTCAAGGTAGGAGAACGAGAAATAGGCGGAATGATGTCAACTGATGCTCCTCAAGTCCAAGGCAGTCCGCCGCCTCATTGGGGAGTTTACGTTACAGTTGAGAATGTTGATGCTACGACTAAGCTCGCCGAAGAAATGGGAGCAAATATCCTAGTTCAGCCGACAGAAATCCCTAATGTGGGTCGATTTGCCATATTTAAAGACCCTCAAGGAGCGGTGCTGTCAATTATTAGTTACAGTTAAGTGCTGAGGTGCGTTAGGCTACGCTAACACACCCTACTGGACTGACACGGTCTAAAATAGTGTATTAGGTGGGGTGGTAGGGTGCATTAGGCGGTTAAAATTTCTGATCTAATTTGGATTTAACAATCCGCCGTAACGCACCGTTTTAAGCTTGCCACGCCACTACAACAGCAATACATTCTTTAGAAGATTAAAAATAAATTAGTTTTTGATTAAGCAAAATTTAAGTTAACAAAACCTTTACCAAAATTTAATAAAAAGATTGTTTCTTTCTTAATCTAAAGGTGAAATCCTACTATTTGGACTACCTATCGTCCTGAAAAATCTAGGATTCATGTTTATTTCTAGAATGCTGCATTCAAAGACGGTTTTTCTGATTGCAGGCGTTTTTTAGTGTCTTTAAGTTCCTTACCTATAAATTGACAATGACTGACATTCGTTTTGCCACGTTTAACGCTTCTCTCAACCGCAACGCCGAAGGAGAGTTAATTAGCGATCTCTCTACGCCAGATAATGCTCAAGGCAAGACCGTTGCCGAAATTATTCAACGAGTTGATCCCGATATTATTCTAATCAATGAATTTGACTTTGATGCAGCAGGAGGAGCGGCGCAACTCTATAAAAATAATTATTTATTACTCAGTCAAAATGGCATCGATCCGGTTAATTATCCTTACTTTTATATTGCCCCTTCTAACACCGGAATTGCTTCAGGATTCGACCTCGATAACAATGGTGCAATTGTCACGACTCCAGGCGCACCTGGATATGGTAACGATGCGTTCGGATTTGGCAATTATGCTGGACAATTTGGCATGGTGGTTTATTCTAAAAACCCGATTGATTTTAATAACGTTCGCACCTTTCAAACTTTCCTCTGGAAAGATATGCCAGGAGCGTTACTTCCAATCGATCCGGTAACGGGAGAGTCTTATTATTCTTCTGAAGAATTAGAAGTCTTTCGTTTGTCGTCTAAAAGTCATTGGGATTTGCCGATTAATATTAATGGTGAGATCGTTCACTTTTTAGTTAGTCATCCCACTCCCCCAGTGTGCGACGGTACAGAAGATAGAAATGGACGGCGTAATCACGATGAGATACGATTTTGGTCAGATTATATCACACCAGGGGAGAATGGCTATATTTACGATGACAAAGGTAGTTTTGGCGGGTTAAAAGCAGAGGAAAGGTTTGTGATTGCCGGCGATCAAAATGCCGATCCTTTTGATGGAGATAGTATCAATGATGCTGTTTTACAGTTATTAGAGAATCCTTTAATTAATACCTCAGTTACACCTGCGAGTGATGGGGGAGTTGATGCCTCAGAACGACAGGGGGGAATTAACACAACTCATGAAGGAAATCCTGCTTTTGACACGGCAGATTTTCCTGATTCAGCACCAGGAAATTTACGGGTTGATTATGTTTTACCTTCGCAGACTTTAGAGATTGTCGATGCAGGTGTTTTTTGGACCGAGAAAGACGATCCGTTATTGAATTTAGTAGGGGATTTCAATCCGAACGTTCAACCGACAGGGTTTCCTAGTTCCGATCATCGATTGGTGTGGGTAGATGTAGAAGTTGATTCTGTCATTGCTGATTCTACGCGGAAAACGGTTGAAGAATTAGAATTTATTGGCGAGGTTACTTTTGCGACTGGATTAATGTTTGAAGGAACACAGTTTGGGGGACTTTCTGGCATTACCTACGATCCTTTCAATCAGATTTACTATGCCATCTCCGACGATCGCAGTAATATCAACCCTGCTAGGTTCTATACATTAGGTATTAATTTAACTGATGGCAGTTTAGATGATGGCGATGTAACGATTTCGGATGTTACCACTTTACTTAATAACAGCAATCAAACCTTTCCTGTAAATGGACTCGATGCCGAAGGTATTGCGTTGACTTCTCGCGGGACGTTATTTATTTCTTCAGAAGGGAATGCTAATGCTAATCCGATTGTCAATCCGTTCGTCAATGAGTTTTCGCTTTTCGGACAGCAATTTAATGAACTGCCAGTTCCGAATAAATTTCTTCCCAATACTGCTAAAGGCATCCGCAACAACCAAGCGTTTGAAAGTTTAACGATTACACCAGATGAACGCTTTCTTTATACAGCAGTTGAAAACGCTTTAGTTCAAGATGGAACGGCATCGACGTTAGAAGCTGAAAGTGCGGTTCGTATTCTGCAATATGATTTAAGAACGGGTAAACCTGGTAAAGAATTTCTCTACTTAAGCGACCCCATTCCCACTGATTCTAACCCGCCGGGAGGTTTTGCCGATAACGGGTTAGTCGAGTTATTGGCAATTGATAATACGGGGACGTTTTTAGCTTTAGAACGGTCTTTTGCCAATGGCGTAGGGAATAATTTACGCCTCTATGAAGTTCGCTTACAGGGTGCAACAGATATTAGTCAGTTTGAGAGTTTAGCGATCAATCCAGCAAACCCTAATGGTGGATTACTAGAAGTTGATGCCGTTGCTGCAAAACGCCTGTTAATCGATTTTAGTGAGTTAGGCATTACTTTAGATAACAGTGAGGGACTTACTTTCGGCCCGACTTTACCCGACGGCAGACAATCTTTAATTGTTGTCAGTGATAATAACTTTAATTCTTCCCAAACCACACAGTTTCTTGCCTTTGCCTTAGATATTAATTCCATTCCCTCAGTTATACCAACCGTTGAAACTCCTTCAGAAATTCGTTTCGATCCTTTAGATCCTAACTCAGAAGAAGGCCCTGATGCTGACGATCCCGCTATCTACGTCCATCCAACTGATTCATCTTTAAGTTTTGTCATCGCCTCACTGAAAAATGGCGGTTTAGCAGTCTATGATTTAGATGGGAAACAATTACAAAAAATTTCACCCGATGACATCCGATACAACAATGTCGATCTCGTATACGGATTTAATCTCAATGGGGAAACAGTTGATTTAGCGGTTGCCAGCGATCGCGCTAATGATACCCTGGCAATATACAAAATCGATCCCACGACTCGCCAGTTAAGCGATATTACTTCTCCTAATATTTTAGAATCTATCTTCGGTGTGGATGATGGAGAACAAACTGCCTACGGGTTGACCACTTATACCAGTCCAGCGACGGGGAAGGTATACGTTTTCGTCTCTCAGGCAGATGGCAATAAAATTGCTCAGTTAGAACTAAAAAGCAATGAATTGGGACAAATTACGGCAGAAGTTATCCGAACTCTGACTGTTCCCATTCCGCCTGATGGAGAACTCGAAGATGCACAAGTCGAGGGAATGGTCGCCGATAGGGAATTGGGATATCTTTATGTCGGACAAGAAGGATTCGGTATTTGGAAATTCTCTGCTGAACCCAATAGCGGCGACAATCCTACCTTGGTTGATACTGTTAAAGAGATCAATCCCAATGGCAATTTAGAGGCAGATGTCGAAGGGTTGAGTATTTACTATGGGGAAGATGGCAAAGGGTATATAATCGCTTCGGGTCAAGGAGACAGTACCTTTGCGCTTTATGACCGAGGTGGCAGCAATTCTTATTTACGTAGTTTTGTCGTCGGGGAAGGGATTGGCATTGATGGGGTTGAAGAATCTGATGGCGCGGATATTATCAATGTTCCTTTGGGGGATAAGTTTCCTAAAGGGTTATTAGTCGTTCATGATGGTTCCAACGAAGCGCAAAGCACTTTTCTAGACCCCGATGGCGAAGAAATTCAAAATTTCAACACCAACTTTAAATTCATCGATTTAGAAGATTTATCCCAAAGCGTCCCGATTTTTAACCTCGAACCCGACGGTTATCATCCGCGCAATCCTGAGACGAATTCCCTAATTAACGGCATTGCTAGCGGCGATACAACCCAAGATTCTACCGTTCTCTGGGCCAGAAGTACCTTTGTTGGCGAGATTACCTTTGAATATGCCACCGATGCCAATTTTAGTGCGGTTATCGGTTCGGAAACGGTAGCAGTGACGGCAACTGACCTTCCTGTCAAAGTGGCAATTACCGATTTAACCCCCCATACTACCTACTACTATCGTGTGACCGATGCGAGTGGCGATGTTGAAATCGGACAATTTCAAACTGCTGCTGAAGTAGGTACGAAAGTAGGGTTAAGTTTTGGCGTATCTGGCGACTGGCGCGGCGAACTCGCACCTTATCCGGCAATTCGCAACGTTGCAGACAAGAATCTTGCCTTCTTTGTCGAACACGGCGACACCATTTATGCAGATATCGCTTCTGATGCAGTAAAGAATCCTGACGGAACTCGCAAAGAACAAGCAGAAACATTAGCAGAATATCGGGCAAAACACGGCGAAGTTTACAGTAGTCGTTTAGGATTTAATGATTGGAAAGATTTACGCGCTTCTACATCCATTCTCGCTACTATTGACGACCACGAAGTCACCAACGACTTTGCAGGAGGGGCCCCAGCAAGCAGCGACCCCCGCTTTGACGAAACCGAAGGACTGATTAACGATACCCAACTCTATGAGAATGGGTTGCAAGCATTTCAAGAATACAACCCCCTGCGCGATGAATTCTACGGACAGGTGGGAGATGAACGTTTTAATGGGGAAAGACAACTCTATCGCTACAACACCTACGGCAGCGATGCAGCAGTCTTTGTCGTCGATACCCGTTCCTTCCGCGATGAAGGATTGACCCCACCTGCCAGCATAACCAATCCTGCTGAAATTGCTCGTGTTCTAACCGAATCTCTCACGTTAGACCGGACATTATTAGGCGAAATTCAACTCAATGACCTCAAACAAGACTTATTAGACGCAGAAGACGCGGGAATCACCTGGAAATTCGTCATGATTCCCGAACCTATTCAAAACATCTTCCCAGGCATTAATACCGATGCTTACGAAGGATATGGCAAAGAACGCACAGAACTGCTGAAATTTATTGAAGAAAATGACATTGATAACGTCGTCTTCGTCGCTGCCGACGTTCATACTACCTTCGTCAACAACCTCACCTATCAGGAAGTTCCTTTTGGCGAACAAATCGCAACCCGTGTTTTTGAAATCACCACTGGGGCCGTTGCTTTTGAACCGCCAACGGGAGAATTTTTAGCGAGTTTCTTTGCAAATAACCCTCAAACGCAAGCATTTTACAATTCTCTCCCTATTGCACCCGATACCGACGATATTGTTAACGATAAAGATGATTTCGTCAAACTCGCCATCAACAACACCCTGCTAACGCCACTCGGTTTCGACCCCTTGGGATTAAATAACAATCTCCCTCAAGCAAACGGATTGATTGATGCCAATTTAATTCAAGGTGACTACTTTGTCGGTCATACCTATGGATGGACGCAATTCGATATCGACCCCACGACACAACAGTTGCGCGTCATTACCTATGGTATTGAGTCCTATTCAGAGGAGGAATTACTCGCCAATCCCGATGCCGTTTTAAGTCGTACCCCTCAAATTGTCAGCGAATTCACCGTTAATGCCAATATCGACCCGACCATTGTAGGAACGCCAGGCGATGACTATTTTGATGCCGCAGCAAACGATACTGAGTTTAACGGCGATAATCAAATTCTCTTAACCGAAGGAGGCAACGATACAGTAGATGTGGCAGTTGCTATGGGTGGCAATCGCATCAACTTAGGAAGCGGCGAAGATACTGCCTTTGCCGGACAAAACAACCGCATTGATGGCGGTTTGGGAGACGATACCTTCTTTGTGGGAACCGGAGGAGGAAATAATACCCTAACTGGGGGTGAAGGAGAAGATGACTTCGTTATCGTCACCGACGAACAAGACTTACCCACCCAACCTAATATCATTACAGACTTCAATCTTGCCGAAGATACTCTCAGCTTCCTCAATACCAGTTTTGATTATAGCGATCGCGGCCTGTCTTGGAACACGATTCAAAACGGCAGCGATACTGTGATAGAAGTCTTCGGTCAATCGGTTGCTATCTTAAACAATGTCCAAGCAAACAGTCTAACTGAAGAAAATATCTTCTTCTCCTCTGCTACTCCCATCGAACCCCCACAACCTTCCAACGCCATTACTTTAACCCCCCTCGGAACTTATGCCACCGGAGTCTTTGACGAAGGCGCTGCCGAAATTCCCGCCTTTGACCCCATTTCTAAGCGGTTATTCGTGGTGAATGGCAACAGGGAAGCAATTGATGTCCTAGATGTCAGCAATCCCACTAACCCCACCCTTATTACTTCAATTGATGTCAGTGACTTCGGTTCCCCCAACAGCGTCGCGGTTAAAAATGGACTGGTTGCCATTGCTATCGAAAACGCCAACGTACAAGACAATGGCATCGTCAGAATTTACAACACCAACAGTCTCACCCTCGTCCACGAGGTAACAGTCGGGGCCTTACCCGATATGCTAACCTTTACCCCCGATGGCAGTAAAATCCTCGTCGCCAATGAAGGGGAACCCAACGACGACTACAGTGTTGACCCCGAAGGTTCTGTGAGTATTATAGATGTAACATCTGCCCATGTTACAAAAATCGACTTTACCAGTTTTAACAATCAAAAAGAATTCTTGCGCCTACGGGGAGTCAGAATCTTTGGCCCCGATGCTACCGTTGCTGAAGATTTTGAACCCGAATATATTGCCATTTCTAACGATTCTAAGACCGCTTGGATCACCCTGCAAGAAAACAACGCGATCGCTGTTCTAGATATTGCCACCCAAAAGATTACTGAAATTCTCCCCCTAGGTGTTAAAGATTGGAGTCAAGACCTACCCCAACTTACCCAATATAACTGGGATCTCAGTAATGAACTTTTAGGAACCACTCCCGCCGGACAGCAGATTAAATTAGGGGGAATGTCAGGGTTATTTTTTGAAAAAGTGACAGAAGATGGCAAATTACAGTTTATTACCACCCCCGACCGTGGCCCGAATGCCGAACCCACTGATTTAGACGGCGATGGCATCGAAGAACGTCCCTTCCCCCTCCCCAACTATCAACCCCGTCTCATTCGCTTTACCCTCGACCGTAACACAGAAGAAATTGAGATCACTGAGAAAATTTTTCTCACCCGCGAAGTCAATGGCGAATCAGTACCCCTAACCGGACTGCCGAACCTACAAGCAGGAGAAGCGGGAACCGCCTACACCGATGAAACTCCTGTCGATTTATTCGGTAATCCCCTCGAAAACGACCCCTTCGGTGCTGATTTTGAATCCATTGTCGTTGCCTCTGACGGTACATTCTGGATGTCGGATGAATACCGTCCCGCCATCTACCATTTTGATGCTGAAGGCGTTTTAATTGACCGCTTCATACCCCAAGGAACTGCCGCAGCAGCAGGAGTGTCCGAGGGAACTTTTGGCATAGAAACCCTGCCATCTGTGTACGCGCAACGGCGAGAAAATCGCGGATTTGAGGGAATGGCACTCAATACCGACAATAACACCCTAACCGCTTGGATTCAAAGTCCCGTTGACAATCCCGACGTTACTAACGATGCCACTTCCCGCAACTCGCAAATTCTGCGGATTTTAGCCGTCAATGCCGCAACAGGCAATCCTACTGGCGAATACGTCTATTTTCTAGAAGGATCGCCAGGGGTTGACAAAATCGGCGATGCAGTGTATGCAGGCAACAATAAATTCTACGTCATCGAACGCGATTCGGGAACTACTGCCGATGCCAAGAAATTTATCTTTGAAGTTGACCTAACGGGGGCCAGCAATATCTTAGGAACGGCCCTCTCCTCTGCAACAACGTCAGACACCGCCTTAGAAAGAATGACCGCCGAGCAATTGGCGCAATTAGGCATCAATCCGGCTAATAAACGCAAAGTCGCTAATATTCCCTCCCTTGGCTACGTAGCAGGCGATAAAACTGAAGGGTTAGCGTTACTTCCCAACGGTTCCCTAGCGATTATCAACGACAACGATTTTGGACTGTTAGCACAAGAAATCCCCGGTGATGGGTCAGTTCCTCTCAATCCCAATCCTACCCCCACTATTTTAGGCATCATCGACTTTGATCACCCCAACCGTCTCGATGCCTCCGATCGCGATGATGAAATTAACCTGCAAAACTGGCCCGTCTTTGGATTGTATCAACCCGATGCGATCGCAACCTTCACGTCTAACGGTCAGACCTACCTGATCACTGCCAACGAAGGAGATGCCAGAGAATACGACGGATTTGAAGAAGAAGAACGCATCAAAGATGTTGACCTCGACCCGACTGCTTTTCCCAACGCCGATGAATTACAACAAGATGAAAACCTCGGACGCTTAGGCATTACCAACACCGCAGGCGATTTAGATGGCGATGGCGACTTCGACCAACTCTACAGCTTTGGAACCCGTTCCTTCTCGATTTGGGATAGCAAAGGCAATCTCGTCTACGACAGTGGCGACGACTTTGAACGCATCACCGCCGAACTTTTCCCCGACTTCTTCAATGCTAACAGCGACGATAATGACTCCTTTGACAGTCGCAGCGACAACAAAGGCCCCGAACCCGAAGGCGTGACTATTGGCGTTATTAACAGCCGTACCTACGCTTTCATCGGACTCGAACGCATCGGCGGCATCATGGTCTACGATGTCACCAATCCCTCTCAACCCCAATTTACCCAATACCTCAACAATCGCAACTTTGCAGGCGATGCTGAAGCAGGAACCGCAGGCGATTTAGGCCCCGAAGGATTGACCTTCATTTCTGCCGCCGACAGTCCTACTGGCAAACCCTTACTCGCCGTTGCCAACGAAATTAGTGGTACAACCACTCTCTACGCGATTAACGTTCCTGGTGAGGGTAACGGGAGTGAATCGGGTTCTGGTAATGGCAACCCTGGCAATGAAACAGGTTCCGGCAGTAGCAATGATGTTAACCAACCTAGCAACCCGCCTGCTGTAGGAAATGACCCCGACTCCTTCCAAGTCACCCCAAGCGCAGACGGCTTTTCTTTTGCCTGGAATGATGGGGCCGACGGCAATAGCGACTTCGACGACGCTATTACTTCTGTTTCCTTATCCAACCAACCTCTCAGTTTACAAGACATCATCGCTAATCTGCAAAGTGACCAACAAGGAGAACTACTCGATTTGCGTCAATTTACCGGACGCAACTTACAAGCGGACTTTACAGTCAATCGCGAAGCCGCAATGGATAATTTTGTCGGATTCTATCGCATTGACAACCAAACAGGGGAAATTGACGGTTTGCGACCAGGAGAAGCCGGATATACTCAAGCGGCCTTTGCCAATCGCGTCTCTGGCATCGATCTCCAAGTCAACGATGCTCAAACAGTATCTTTTAGCGGACAGTTGGCAGGTGGTGCGATTTATGCCCCCTTCCTCGTAGCTGATAGTACGCCTGAAGCCGTAACCGATTTGAATAACGTTTATTTCGCTTTCTTAGGAGCAAATACTGATGCTACCGACCATGCTCGCTTGCTAGGGAAGAATGTCTTTGGTTTTGAAGATACAGCAGGCGGCGGCGATCGCGACTACAACGACTTGATCGTTCAAATGAATTTCACGCTCGTTTAGGTCGCCAGCCAGTATAATAGGTTAACTGAAGAACGGGAGCGCAATCGTACTCCCGTTTTTACTATAAAATAATTGATTGTCCGAAATAAAGAGTAAAATTATTTATCTATGAATGAAAAAGTTTCTCTTAACCTCTGGGTTCACTGTTTACTGATAACTAATATCAAATGGCTGATACTAAAGAATTAAAGATCATAAAACTGGTTCCAACCAAGCAAGACCCACCCCAAGAACCTTTACCTTCCCCAATCGAAACGGCTGATGTGGAATCTGCTGAGGTAGAATCTGATAAACCGAACGAACCTCATTTTCAAGCGATCGGCACCCTCTACGGCGTTATCCAAAAAGATGAGGAGGATAAATTTGTCCTGCAACTCGGTCAGCAGCAATACCGCTTATTTATTCCAGGCTATCGCTTTCGTGCCTGGCTCAAACAAACGGCGAGTTTTCCTGAAACCCCTTTGTTTCTCAGAGTTTATCCTAAATGCTTAATTATTCCGAGAAAAGACATCCTAATTTACTTTCAAGTTATTGCTTGGGGTACCGAAAATCCCTGGGATGAAGCCCCCGGAATCTTTATCTTTAAAGGAATTTGGCAGTTTTTACCTCAACTCAAAACGCCAGTTATTTCGGTTTATCGCAATCGAGGGGCAGAAGATCCTACAGGTAAATTTAAAGCTTCTCATTTACCAATATTAATGCGGCGAGAAGATGACGTGCGCCCCTTCCGATTTAATCCCAAAATTCCTAAAGAACAATTACCCAAACGCTGGTTCATTCAGGCCCTCTTTAAATTTATACCAACTCGTCAATGTTGGGGATGGGTTGACGATCTCTATAACCCTATTGACTTCCTTCCCAAATACGAGAAACCTGTTAAACCAGAAACGCCTTATCCCAATGAATCTTCGCCATCAGAAACGCCTCATCCTGAGTCTCCTCGTAAAGAACTGCCGCGCAAGGAATTGCCGCACAAGGAATCGTAAGGCAATTTTAGAGCGATGAATCAGGCATTTTTTGGCAGAATACTCAATTTTTCACTTCTGCCAGTTCAATAACTCGTTCTTCAAGGTCTTTGACCAGAAAATTGAGCGGTTTGTTGCGGCGAATTTTATATCTCAGTTGACGAGATTGTACTCGCAATAAAATGCCTTCTAAACAGTCATGGTCGAAGCAGACGTGACGCTGGCGGTTTTTATAGCCAAAGCTAGCACCACCGATAATGTGGAGTTGGGTGTTCTTTTTTAATTGATACCACAAGCCTTCCGAGCCTCGCAAGGGAACGGTTGCTGTCGCACTAGGAGCCGATAAATAGAGAGGATCTGTGGCAACGGTGCCGAGGGTTTGCTCATAATTGTAGTAGTAATGGAGGGGAACATCGGCAACCGGTAAATCGAGCAACCCTTCATAAAATTGGCGGGCAATTTCGAGGTCTGAAACCATCACGGTATGGACTTTGGGAGCAGACGTGAGGAACATCCACATAGCCAAAGCATAGGCTCCCAAGAGCATGACCATAATGCCTTGGGTAGAAAAAACGCTATCGATGGGCAAAAATGCGCCCAAATAAATAAACCCTGACATAGATAGAAATTATAAATTTAGTAAATTTCATTCTGCCACAAAGTGCTCAGATCTTGCTACAAAACTAGCTGGGTGTTTAAATTGAGATCGACAACCAACCCCCATTTTCATAAGATCGATTTTTCTTTTGGTCAATTGCGAACCCATCATGCTTGTTTGTCCCCAATGTCAATCTGAAAATCCCAACAACCACCAGTTTTGTCAACACTGTGGAGCGTCACTGACTCACAAGCGTTGCCCTCAATGTCAGACAAGCGTTCCCATGAGTGTAGCCAACTGCCCAGACTGTGGCACACAGACAGGGGTTATTTGGTGGACACTCCTCAACCTAGCCGCCCCAGAAAGCCAGCCAATGACTGTCGGCAGCTATCTCGATTGGGGACAGCGATACCGATTGCTGAGTCTGACGAAGTCAGAGGAAGCTTCGGTACGTCCCCTAAAATTGGACGGGACACCCGTCCAATCGGGGACTCCTTTAAAAGCCGAGGACGCGATGTTGGAGGGAGCCTCCAACATTTCAGCGTCCGTCGGAGTCTCTCTGACGAAGTCATCGCAGGCTCCGCCTTTAAAAGGCGGAGTACCGATGACTGAGCAAGCGATCGCCGAGTCGCTGAGTAACAAAACGCGGCGCCTCTATCAGGGGAAAGTCGTAGACTGTCAGCCCCTGCAACAGTCAGTTCTAGACATACTTCTCGTCCAGCCATCGGCTTTAGGGGAGGAGGGAGATAGAGCGACCGCAACGACGACAAGCGAGATCTGGGAACAAATGGGGATTCCTGCACTAGCGCGGCCCTATTTCAGCTTGAGAGAACACTCGCCCGCGATTCCCAACCTTCACGATGCTTGGCAGAAAGAGGAACAACAGGTGATTTTGCTAAGCGATCGCTCGTACTGGCAGTGCCTGTCAGACTTGCTCAAAACCGAACCTTTGCCGACGCTGCAAATTATTTACTGGCTCAATCAGATGGTCGTTCTCTGGAAAGCTCTTTCTCCCGTCAATTGCTGTCAGAGTTTGTTAGTAGACAGCAATCTGCGGGTTGATGAAGATCAAAGTTTTGGATTGCAACAACTTTATGAAGATTTGCCCAGTCAACCTCCCAGTTTAAAAGATTTGGGCAATGTGTGGTTGGCGTGGTTCCAGCAAGTCCCCTCTGATCTGCCAGAGGCGTTGATGGAAACCATTGAGAAAACAGCTAGTGGGGAGATAGACACATTAGCCGATTTGCGATTGCAATTACAGGATTTGGCAGATGCTCAGCAGGACATCTCGCCGTTAGAGTCGGAAAATACCTCAATCACTCTAGTGATTGAAGAACTGCCCGAAATAGCAGAACTAGAAGAGGATATCCTCAATAGCGGCCCGCAAGTGCCTCAAAGCGCCAGTAGCGAAGAGGAAGATCTTTCTACTGCCGTCCTGCCGATGGAATTACTCAGCCTCACTGATGCGGGAGGCACCGATCGCGGTTCCCAACGTCACCACAACGAAGACTACTTCGGCATATCTACTTACCTACACACCCAACACAGCAATCCAGGCAAAATCTTTCACGCACGGGGGTTGTATGTGGTCTGTGATGGCATGGGAGGACACGCTGCTGGCGAAGTTGCTAGCAAGATGGCAGTCATTACCCTCCAGCGTTATTTTGCCACCCACTGGCAGGGTGATACCTTGCCTGAGCGCCAAACTATTCTCAACGGGATTTTGCTTGCCAATCAAGTTCTCTACGAAGTCAATCAAAAGAACGCCAGTTCGGGTAGCGGTCGCATGGGAACGACGTTGGTGATGGCGTTAGTTCAAGATACGAAAGTCGCGATCGCTCATGTCGGTGACAGCCGCGCCTACCGCTTCAGTCGCAAGGGAGGACTCGAACAACTGACCTTAGACCACGAAGTTGGTCAAAAAGCGATTCAAAGCGGCATTGATGCCAAAACTGCCTATTCTCGTCCCGATGCCTATCAATTAACCCAAGCTTTGGGGCCTCATGATGACAATTACGTACAACCTGACATTCGCGTGATCGACATTCATGAAGATAGCTTACTGCTACTGTGTTCGGATGGACTGTCGGACAACGATCTCGTCGAAGAACACTGGGAGACTTATCTGGCACCTCTCACTAGCAGCAGGCAGAGTTTAGACCCAGGAATCAATCAGTTGATTGAATTTGCCAACCAACACAACGGCCACGACAACATCACGGCGATTTTGATTCAGATGAAAGTTCGCCCTCACATTCCTTTAGAGGATTGGTAAGCGGAGAAAAATAAAATGATTGTAGGCTGGGCATCGCCCACAAATTAATTATATACTAATCCATTTGCTGCAATGTAACATCTGAAAAATCAGTAAATTGATTGTCTAAAAATAAATTATCTTTCATACTTAAATTATCCAGTTTATTAATAAAATTAATCGTTCTATTGCCAATAACTTTAGAATCCACTAAAGAAATAGCTTGCGTTTTATCCTCGATGTAGAATAAGTAAGGAAAATATTCGCTAGACCAGTTATTGATAAAAGCCGATCGCAAGAACTGTACATTTTGTGAACCACCGTAAATATTAACCAGATTAAACTCGCCTGTATCTTGAAAAACCGAATTTTCAAACGCGATATTTTGAGAATTGGTAATTTGTAATAAATGATAGGTACAATCTCGAATCATTGAATTAGTAAACTTTAAATCTCTGACCTTTTCTAATGACATTCCTGTCGTTCCACTCCCATATAAAATAGCGCGATTGATGTTTATTCCTGCTGAATTACTAAAAGATAACACTCCTCCCAGACAATAACCCGAATCTGTATGGCCAAAAGTAATGTTTTTAATTGCAACATTTTGGCTGTTTTGAAAATTGAGAACCCAAGCATAACGAGGTTCAATGAGAATTTGTGTTCCTTTTTCTCCCAGAATCTGTAAATTATTAACGCGACTAATTTGAGGTTCTAACCCATCATAAACTTCAAGCCAACTGAGGTAATTACTTTTGACACTTGTTGCTTGAGAAAGATTGTATATTCCTGCTTTGAGGCGAATAAGAGTATTCGGTCTAATTGCCTGTAAAAATTCTTTTGCTGTTTTGACTTCGACAGTATTTAATTTAGTTGACTGAGCAACATTCTTATGAAATTTAGGAGAGACTTGAGCTAGATTAAGAGTAAAATTACTCTTACCTATCACGATGACAAAAGCTAGCAACAAGGGTAGAAAAAGATTAATAGAGATAAATTTGTAAAGCTTCCACCTTTTTCTCATAACACTTAAAATTGATTCTACAAGGTAGATTTTGGCAGGCGTTTGGCTACTTTTTGGGTAGGAGATTTAAGCGATCGCAAACGATAGCCCTTATATTTATCTATAGCAGCACTAGCGCCTTTAACAACATCGCTATCGGCATCCCGTAAAGCTTTTTTTAAAAAAGGAATGACTTTTTCCGAAGAAATTTTCCCTAAAGCAATAACTGCCGACTGACGCACTAAGGAGTCGGAATCTTGACTTAATCGACCTAAACTTGCAATAGCTGGCATCGTTTCAGCCCTAACAGGGGTTTCTGCCATCTGGTTGCCTAACTGAGTAGCGACTGAAACACGAATCGCACTATCAGGATGTGCTAGGTAATCTCGTAACTGAGCAGGAGAGTTTAAGTTAATAGGAGAGACATTAGAAGTATTGACGGGAATAGACTCAAGAAAACTGGGAGAAACGGCGGGTTTTGCCTCGGTTACTGTCAATTTTGCCGGAGGAATGCTGGCGACAGTGGCGGGTGTTTCCTCAATAGGTGTCGGTTGAGGTAAAGGAGGCGAAGAAATCGCTGTTTTTTCCTTGTTTAATAGAGGTTCTGGCGGAATTTTTGGGAGAGATGAGGAACGAGAATCGGTTGAAGGTAGGGGTTGCTTGAATACCCAGATCAAAACGCTAAAAATCAGGATAAAAAGCACCACAGATAGCAAAAAATTCTCCATTTCGGTTAACACCCTCCATCAATTTTTTTTTAATTGTTCATTGTTCAATGTTCAAACTCCTGCATGACCGAGGGCTAAACCAGCTACCAACATCCCCAAAACGAGGAAAGGCTGGGCGCTAGCTTGATATTTCACGTCATTTTCCAAAGGATTGCGTAAAAAATACATATCTTGGAAGGTAATTTGGGGAATGACTAATAACAGAAGGATAGTCGCGTAAAGATTCTGGTGGATGTAGATTAAATAAGCTGCAATTCCCGCTTGGAATAGATCTATCATGATCACGCAAATCCAGGCGGCTGACTGCACGCCAAACATGACTGGCAAAGATTGTAATCCTAACTGGCGATCGCCTTCTACACTTTTAAAATCATTAACAACCGCAATGCCCAAGCCTGCCAAACTGTAAAACAGGGTTAAAATCATAATTGTCCCGTTTAACTGCCCAAATAAGGCGTGACCCGCCCACCAAGGCAGAGCGATATAACTCGCGCCGAGAGCGTAATTACCCAACCAGCCATTTTGCTTAAGCTTTAGGGGGGGAGCAGAATAGATATAAGCCAGGAAAGCACCCCCTAGGGTCAAACAGAGCATGATAGGAAAGTCATGCCCTGCCCAGACATCCAAAGCATAACCCAACGCTAAACCCGCTCCCAACAGCAGCAAAATTTGCGCCACCACTTGCGACACTGAAATTGCTCCAGAGGGAATGGGACGGTAGGGTTCGTTGATCGCATCAATTTCGCGATCGTAGAAGTCATTAAGCGTTTGAGTGTATCCTGCCATGAAGGGGCCAGACATCAGCATACAGGCAGCGATTTTTAAACTATTTTCCAGCGTCCAGGTATATTCTCCCGAAGAAGCTGCCCCACAGACGACTCCCCAGATCAGAGGAATCCAGGTAATCGGTTTCATCAGTTGCAAGCGCAACTTCCAAATTGAGCTTTCTCCAGGGGCTGCCCCTTTCATCCCCAACAGTTGTCGGGTTTTGGCACTGCGATCGGTGGGGGTAGAAGCAGGTGAGTCAGACATAAATAGTTAATAGTTAATAATTAAGTAGAGACGCGAAATTTCGCGCCCTTACATCTAAAAAGAGACAATAAGATATTGATTTTGAAATTTTGCCCCTTTAACAGGTTTTCCCCTCAAGGGTGGGGGTAGATCGATATTACGGCGTTGATCGCCTGCTTCTATCGTCAATTCCGGCCCGTATTGGGTGAGCTTAACCTGTTTTTTGTCAAATCCAGGCAAAAAAATGCGGACTTCGCGAGCTTCAACATCAACGCTAACTGGTTGAGGAACAGCAACCGCCGCTCTCATGTCTGGCAGGGCATCCATTAGCGGTTGCCAATCGCCTCCCGCCTGTGACGGAATGGCCGACAAGGGTAGGGGAGCAAATTCTGAGGTGCTTACCTCGCTGGTTGGTGATTGATTGAGCAGTACCCCTTTGACGGAAAGTCCCACCTGTTGGGCACTGCCCCAGAGATGTTTTGCCGTTGCGATCGCGGGGGCATCGGCTGTTGTCACTAAGTAGGCGGCTACTCGATGGGGATTGGCTAGGGCAGCTTTTCCCTCGGACAGTAAGTCTCCAGCAGGATTGTTCGTGCCTTGGGCGAGGTCATCTGCTGTCCATGACACGTTAAATAAGGCGGCGGTGATGGGTTGAATGAAAGGGGAGAGGATTTTCCCAATATCCGATTCTTCTAGGACTTGGCGAAATCGTCGAGCGTACCAGCTTAAAACTTCAGGAATTCCCAACATCCGCAAGCTGCTTAACGAACTGTCTCCATCGTAGAGAATGACATCATACCGTCCACTTTTGTCATACTCGCGCATAGCATTGAGAGCTAGAGCGCTGTCCATGCCTGGTAAAATCCCCAACTCTTGCCCGTAGACATTTTTGAGGGTAGGCGATCGCAGATATTTAGATTCTAACTCCTTAACTTGCTCCCAACTTGTCTCTAGCAGAAAGGTTGAGCGCAGGGCAACGGCAGAAAAGTTAGAAGATACTTCTGTCGGGGAGGTTGCCAGAGAAGTGCCCAAGAGCAAGCTAGGGGTTGGACTGGGATCTTGGGAGACGAAAAGGACACGAGTCCCTTGAACGGCCAGTTTTTTAGCCGTTGCGATCGCTAGGGTTGTGCGTCCAGTACCCCCCTTGCCGAGAAAGGTCAAAATCAAAGCCATGCCAAGTTTCCGAAGGTCATTTGGGGTTATTCAATAGGTTTGAGTTCGTCTTCAAAAAACCAGCTAGTCGATTTGTCATCAAACTCGACCACAGCCCCGATGCCACTGCCATCGGTCATTTTGAACGCTAGAATCCGACCCGTTTCGCCTAGTTTATCAATGATATCTTTAGAGACGCGATCTCTCAGACGGTAGACTTGAACTTTTTGCCCGATATCCATTCCCAATTTTATAACTCGTAGATCGTGAACCATTCTTCAGTGTAGCGGAATCTGGCACAGCGATCACGCTCTTAGCAATGGAACCATTTTGAACTCAGTCTTGTCAAGAGAACTCGACAAATGTGCCCCAAGTCTAATACAATACGCCTTTAAATTGTATCTTTTTTCACTCAGACTTAATCATGACCCTATCGGTAAAAAATAGCTTAAAAAGTAGCCTGATTTGGTCGCCTTTACGGCGATACCTAGAACTGCTTCAGATTTTAGTGGAGCGAAATTTAAAAGGACGCTACCGAGGGTCGTTCTTGGGAGTTTATTGGTCACTGCTCAGTCCTCTGTTGATGACGGGCATTTACACGGCGATTTTTGGGGCTGTTTTTGCCTCCTACTTCGACAACTCTACTACCAACTATGTCTTAGCGGCTTTTACGGGACTTATTGTCATTAATTTCTTCAGTGCCTCGACGAGTCAAGCCCTCGTCAGCGTGGTTGGCAACGGAGGCTTGCTCAATAAAATTAAGCTACCGATCAGTATTTTTCCGGTTTCGATGATCGTGGCCAATATGTTGCAATTTTTGATGGGGCCGTTGCCTCTGTTGGCGATTGTGACGCTGGTCATCTCTAAAAATCCCCTCAACGTCCTGGCGGTGGTTTTGCCTTTTCTCGCGCTGAGCTTAGTTTGTGCGGGAATCGGTTTTTTGGTCAGTGCCCTTTATGTTTTCTTTCGAGATCTTCCCTATTTTTACGAGCTAGTCTGTTTTGTTCTTTGGGTTAGTTCGCCGGTATTTTACCCGACTGAAATTATCCCGCCTACGGTTAAGCCTTTCTTACTCCTCAATCCGCTCATTCCCATTATTGAGAGTATTCGTCAAATTTCTCTATCGGGGGACTTGCCAAATCTATTCTTAATCGGGCATTCTTTGCTCAATGGCATTGTTATTTTAGTGCTAGGCTGGAGTTGTTTTCGAGCTTGGCAGAATCAATTTATGGACTTGCTGTAAAAATTAGATGACAGAAGTAATTCGGCTCAATCAGGTTTGTCTGTGGCGCAGGACACAAGAGGAGTTTTCCTATGACCTGAAGAAAACGATTTTGTCTTTGCTCGAAGGTAAATACCGCCAGCCATCGCGCAAGTTAATTCTTGACGGGGTGGATCTCAGTATTGATGCTGGGGAAAAAGTCGGTATTATTGGTGCCAATGGATCGGGAAAATCTACCTTGCTCAAACTGATTTGCGGCATTTTACAGCCGAGTGCTGGCACTGTCCGCGTTAGAGGAGAAATTGCTCCCTTGATTGAACTAGGAGCGGGGTTCGATCCTGAGCTATCGGTGATAGACAATATTATTCTCTACGGCGTTATGTTAGGGTTTTCTCGCCAGCAAATGCGAGTGCGCGTCTCTGACATCTTGGAGTTCGCTGAATTAAAAGACTATGCGATCGCTCCAGTCAAGTCTCTTTCTTCAGGCATGAGTGCTCGTTTGGGGTTCGCTATAGCCACAGACGTTCAACCGGATATTTTGATTTTGGATGAGGTTCTCTCAGTCGGAGATGAAAGCTTTAAAAATAAATGTAAAAAGCGGATGGATAAACTGTGGGGCTGTCACACGACTATTTTAGTCGTCTCGCACACGCTAGAGTTCATTCGGCAGTCCTGCGATCGCGCTATCTGGTTAGATCGGGGGAAGGTTCGCTTTGCTGGCAAAACCAATGAGGCGATCGCTTGCTATCTTGCCTCTGTCCAACAAGGATTAGAAGTTGAATACCACGCCAATATATGAAAATACTAATAACAGGTGGGGCCGGATATATCGGCTCGGTACTCGTTCCGACACTACTTGCTCGCGGCTATGAAGTGACAGTGCTAGATAATTTCATGTTCCGTCAAAGCAGTTTGGCCGATTGCTGCGCCTACGATACGTTTCAAGTTGTGCGTGGGGATTGCCGCGATGAATCGCTGATGCGCTCCTTAGTGGCCGATGCTGACTATATTATTCCCTTGGCAGCCTTGGTAGGGGCCCCTCTTTGTCATCGCGATGCGGTGGGAACCCGCACTATCAATTACGAAGCGGTAAAGCTGCTCTGTGAGCTTGCTTCTCCTGACCAGCGATTTTTGATGCCTATCACCAATAGCGGTTATGGGATTGGGGAAGCGGGCAAATTCTGCACGGAAGACACGCCATTACGTCCGATTTCGCTGTACGGACAAACCAAAGTCGAGGCCGAAAAAGCAGTGCTAGAGCGAGACAACAGCATTACTTTTCGTCTGGCCACGGTTTTTGGGATGTCACCTCGTATGCGAATTGATTTGTTGGTCAATGATTTCGTCTATCGAGCAGTGAGCGATCGCGCTGTGGTCATTTTTGAAGGCCATTTCAAGCGCAATTACATTCACATCCGAGACGTAGCCAAGGTCTTTTTACACGGCATTGAAAATTTTGACTCGATGAAAGGCAAACCCTACAATGTGGGGCTAGAAGATGCTAATCTCTCTAAATTAGAGCTTTGTGCAGAAATTAAAAGATATTTACCGAATTTTGTCTATTTAGAAGCTCCTATCGGCGAAGATCCAGATAAGCGCGATTATATTGTCTCCAACGCTCGCATCCTGCAAACAGGTTTTGAGCCAGAATGGTCGCTCGGACGAGGGATTCGAGAACTAATCAAAGGCTATACCATCGTGCAAAATAGCCTGTACTCGAATGTTTGAGGGTAATCGGGACTATGATTTGAATGATTAAATTGAAAACTATGATTAAGGGAAAAATTCATCATAGTCTAATCATTTAATCAAAGTCGGTAAGGGGTAATCGGTAATTGAATGGAGTTATCTCAGATTGCGGCAGTCATTCTAGCAGGGGGTTACGGGACGCGAGTCAAGCACTTGCTCCCCAATTTGCCAAAACCGATGGCTCCTGTGGCAGGTAAACCCTTTTTAGAGTGGATTTTGCGCTATCTTCAACAACAAGGAATTCAGCAAAGTCTTCTGGCAACAGGCTATTTAGGGGAGGTCATTGAGGAACATTTTCGCTCTCAACCTGTCGAAGAGATGGAAGTAGTTTGCTATCGTGAAACGCAACCGCTAGGAACCGCCGGTGGGTTCCTCAATGCTGTTAGGCAAGCAGCCATTTCTCCCCAAGCTTGGTTAGTCGTCAATGGTGACTCTTTGGTTGTTGCTAAAATCGAAGAAATGTCAGCCTATTTCGACGATCCATCAATAGATGCTGTAATATTGGGAGTTTCTTTAGACAATGCCTCTCGTTATGGCTCTCTAATCACTGATGAGCGAGGCAAGCTGGTCAGTTTTGCTGAAAAGCGGGAAGGTTCAGGAATTATTAATGGAGGAGTGTATCTGTTCCGCCACAATCTATTAGAGAAATTTCCTCAATCCCTTGCTTTAAGTTTTGAATATGAGGTTTTTCCCAGTTTGCTCGCTCAAAATACTTATATCAAAGTTCAGGCAATCGAGGCTCCCTTTTTGGATATTGGTACGCCAGAATCTTTATCCCAAGCAGAAGCTTTCATCGCTCACTATTTTCCTAGCTTAATTGATAAATGTTGATTTCACGCGCACCCGTTAGAATTAGTTTTTTTGGGGGAGGGACAGATTATCCTGAGTATTTTTTGCAACAGGGTGGTGCCGTTTTAGCAACGGCGATTGATAAGTTTTCTTACCTGACTGCTAGTCCTTTCCCTAGCCATTTATTTGATTATTCCATTCGGGTATCGTATCGTAAAGTCGAATTAGTTAAAACGGTTGATGAAATCGAACATAGTGTCTATCGAGAATGTTTAAAGTTCTGTGGGTTAGAAAAAGATATAGAGCTACATAATGTGGCAGATTTACCTGCTTTTACAGGATTAGGATCGTCTTCTGCTTTTACCGTGTCTTTATTACACGCTCTCCACAGTTTTAAAGGGGAATTTGTGCGACCTTTAGATTTAGCCTACGAAGCCATTTATGTCGAGCGGCATTTAGTCAAAGATAAAGTCGGCTGTCAGGATCAATTAATGGCAGCGATGGGGGGCTTTAATTTAGTTGAGTTTAGAACGGAAGATAATATTGTGGTTAATCGTCTCCCTATTTCTCCGCAGCGGTTAACTGAATTTGAACAACATTTGTTTATTGTTTTTACGGGTATTAAACGTAAAGCTGCTAATGTGGTCGAACAACAATTGAAAAAAGTCGCTGAAAATACTGATACCCTCAAAATGATGCGACAAATGGTTGATCGCGGTTGGGATATTTTAACAGGTAATCACCCACTTTCTGCTTTTGGTGACCTACTTCATCAAGCGTGGATGGCCAAACGCAGTCTCGATACAGGGATTTCCAATTTAGAGATAGATCTCCTCTATAAAATGGGCCGACAAGCAGGCGCATGGGGAGGTAAATTATTAGGCGCAGGTGCAGGTGGTTTTTTATTATTTTTCGCCCCGCCGGAAAAGCATTTTCAATTACAAGAAACCTTTGCCAACCATCAGGTTTTATCGGTAAAAATTAACGCGCCTGGTTCACAAATTATTTTTTCTTAGAAACGATTACCCGTTACCCATTTTCCCCTAAAATCTAGAAGGGCGATCGCGTTCCCTCATTCTCATAGGCATTCAAAAACGAAGCTCATGAACTCTTTTTTTCGCATTTTTCTCATTTTCCTGGCGTTAGTGGTGCTGTGGTGTCCTTCTCCTGCACGAGCAGCTAGTTCTGCGGCAGTAACAGGAGCTAATGCAGCTTTTGAAGATCGCCAACTTGTCGGTCAAGATTTTTCGAGACAGAACTTACAATTTGCGCAATTTACCAATGTCAATTTAGGCGAGGCGAATTTGAGTGTGGCTGATTTACGAGGCGTGGTGTTCAACGGCACGTCTTTAATGCAAGCTAATTTGCATGGGGCCGATTTAACCAATGGACTCGCTTACTTGTCGAGCTTTAATGGAGCCGATTTGAGTGATGCTGTGTTGACTGAAGCGATTATGCTGCGGACGACCTTTGACAATGCGAACATCACCGGAGCCGACTTTAGTTTAGCGGTTCTCGATGGCGAGCAAATTACCAAACTTTGTACCAGTGCCGGTGGGGTTAATTCCAAAACGGGAGTCAGTACCCGCAAATCGTTAAACTGTTCATAAGTAACAGGTTAAAAAGTAACAGTTGCAACGGATGGCGGTTAAGCGAGTTGGGGTGATTGGTGGTGGTCAACTGGCCTCGATGATGGCTGGAGCGGCTGATAAGCTAGGATTGGCGTTGGTTATTCAAACGCCTCACCCGGACGATCCTGCCGTTGCGATCGCTTCTGATGCCATTTTCGCTGCGGTTGATGATGCTGCTGCTACTGCTCAACTCGCTAATTCTTGTGAGGTTATCACTTTTGAAAACGAATTTATCAATTGGGAGGCGTTAACGCTTCTAGAAGAACGGGGAATTTGTTTTCGTCCCAGTTTAAAGGTACTTGCTCCCTTACTCGATAAATATCAGCAACGCTGCTATCTACAAGCAATTGGCTTGCCTGTACCGCCTTTTACTGCTCTGAAAGTGGAGCAAAAGGTTGAGTTTGCTTTTCCGTTGGTTCTCAAAGCTCGCCGTCACGGTTATGACGGACAAGGAACTTTTGTGATTAATACGCCTGCCGAACTTGAATCTGTCAGAGCGCGATTTGAGTCCGTTCCGGTGATGATAGAAGCTTACGTGCCTTTTGAACGGGAATTAGCCGTGATAGCTGCCCGTAGCGTCACCGGAGAGATAGCGATTTATCCTGTCGTGGAGACTTACCAACAAGAACAAGTGTGCCATTGGGTGATTGCGCCTGCTGCTATTACCTCAGAAATTCAGTTAGAATGCGATCGCATCGCCTGCCATTTACTCACTGAATTGCAAGCAGTCGGAATATTTGGCATTGAACTATTTTTAACGGCAGATAGCAAGTTATTAGTCAACGAAATTGCCCCCCGCACGCATAATTCAGGACATTACACCCTAGATGCTTGTGAAATCTCGCAGTTTGAGATGCATTTGAGGGCGGTTGCTGGATTGCCATTAGGATTGACGGCATTAAAAACGCCAGGTGCTGTCATGGTGAATTTGCTTGGTTACGAACATTCCCAGCAAGATTATGCGCAAAAACGGGCCGAAATTGCTTCAATTCCTCAAACTTATGTCCATTGGTACGGTAAAACCCAAGTGCGTCCCGGACGGAAATTAGGACACGTTACCGTTTTATTAGAAGGCAAAGATTCTCACAGCGTCTATGAATCTTTGCTGCAAATTGCTCGGCAGATAGAAGCGATTTGGTATCATTAAAACGTTTTTATTGTTATGTCTTCTTAGTTAGGCTGACATCAGCTTTGCTGCTACGCCACTCCCGGCAAGTGCCGATATTTTAGATAAAAACCACCTAGCATTAAAGCAATAATTCCAATCGTTCCCAATCCGACATAACTAGGAACCCAAAAAACGGCTTCAATTTGATTGATTTGTCCGGGTTTAAGTTGCCAAACAAGCTGATCGAAGTCTGACTTAATCAGCGAAGTGAGTGCTTGATCATTGACAATATTTTTTGCACCGTAAGGCGTATTTAAAGCCAAGTTTAGGTCAATTAATGAACCAGGACTGACAATAATATTGCCCTGTTTTGAGAGAACGCCTAACGCTCGTAAATCGACTTGTAGGTTGAGACTGTTTTTTTCAACGATTAACCAATTGCTTTGTTGCAAAGACATCTCGGCTTTTAATTGCAGCAAATCGAGGTTATCTTTTGAGACAAATTGAGCTTTTTTAGGGGGATTGGGGTTAAAAAACTGATTGAATTTATCGGTCAATTCCCGACCGTTACTAAAGGGAATCGTCACGAGCAATTCTTGAGAAGAAACTCGCTTAACTTTTCCCTGTAACTGTTTGGCGCGCTTTTCAATACTGTCTAACCATTGGTTAACTTCGGGTTGGCTTAAACTCGTTAGTTGTTCGCCCAATTGAACGTGCTGCACGATCGCACCTTTGTGCTGTTCGGCAAAGTCAATCCCGACATCGTAGCGCACGCACCCCGTCAAAAACATTAAAACACCGAGCATTAACGGCAAAAATAGAGATGCTATTGAGCTTTTAACACTATTAATCATAGTCCTCATTCCATCATTAAAATCATAGTCTACTCTTCATCCCAATCATCATTTTTAGCTGCACTGCCGCCACCAACGGTGACGAGATCGATTTGCTGCCGATAGTAGTCTACACTTTTTACCTCGACTTCGACTTCATCTCCTAGGCGATAGGCGATACGATTTTTGCGTCCTACCAGACAGCTATGGCGGGAACGGTATTCGTACCAATCATCTTTGAGGGAACTGACGTGTACCAATCCCTCTACCAACAAGTCTTCAATTTCCACAAAAAAGCCGTAGGATTGCACCCCTGTAATTAACCCGCGAAAAACCTGACCCGTTCGTTCTTTCATTTTTTCTGCTTTTTTCAAGCCTTCAAGGTCTTTTTCGGCATCATCTGCTAGTTTTTCGCGGTCGTTGAGGTGGTTAACTAACAGGTGCAATTGTTCTTCGAGTTCTTCAGAGATGTTGGGCGGTAGGACATTCCAGTTAATGTTGCCATGAGCCGTGCTACTGTGGATGTCAACGCCCGTTTTGGTTTGTTTGGTACGGCGATCGCGGCCTTCAGCAAAGACCCATTTCAAGACGCGCTGCACCCATAAATCAGCGTAACGCTGTCCAGGAGAGGTGCAGTGGGCGTAACAGTCTTGATAAGCCAATCCGAAGTGCGGTGCCCCGTGACTGCTATATTTTTCGGGTCTGAGCGTCGAGCGTAACAAGAAATTGAGAACGCGAACAGCAGGCGACTTACTGAATGCTTGGGTGAGTTGATAGTAATCTTGAGAGGTGACTTCTTCTTCTGAGGACAAGCTCACCTCCATGCCCAAATTCGCTGTGAGTTTGAGCAAGTCTTCCAATTCTTCCCAATCGGGTTCGGGTTGGGTGCAGTAGATGCAAGGCACGCCTAAAGCCGATAAGTGTTCGGCGGCAACTTTGCCGGCTAGTACTACAACTTCGGTAAGCATAGACCGTACAGGCAGGGCTTCTGAGGTTAAAATGGTACCGACTCGCCCTTCATCCGGAAAAAGCGATCGCGCTTCGACATTCAACTCGAAGCCGCCTCGTTGCAAGCGTTGAGCTTTGACTAGAGGACTGATGGTAAAAAACAATTGTTGGAGTTTTTCAACGAGTTCTTCTTCACCAGTGGGAATCTCATCGAGGTTGGAGAGGAGGGATTGCACTTGCGGGTAAGTCAGTTGGCGATCGACGTTGATAATAGTCGGTTGAAGGGAAAATTCGGCAACTTGACCGTTTTGATCGAGGGTGAGCAAGAAAGAAATCGCCAAGCGGTCTTGTCCAGGGACTAAACGGCAGCAATGGGCAACGGCATCGGGGAATAAAGGCAAGATCTTTTCGCCTAAATAGACAGCAGTGCCGCGCTTTCTAGCTGCTTTATCAAGAGGAGAAAGGGGGGCAATGTAATGGGCGACATCGCTAACGTGAATGCCCAACTGCCAGCGACGCGATTTCGTTTGTTCGAGGGTAAAAGCGGTTTCGATCCACACCCGATTACTAGCGTCTAGCGTCTCCTCAACACAGGTAAACGTCAACAACCCTCGTAAATCCTGCCGTTTTTTGCTTTCAGTTGCCTCAAAAGCACTCAAGGCTTCGGCAGCTTGGAGGGCTTCTTCACTGAATACTTGGGGTAAGTCATGCTTGCAACAGACAATATCGGTATCGGCAGCTTCTTCGGCATCGCTGCCGAGAATGCGCGTGACGGTTCCGAGGGGAGGATGTTCGCCAATGGGATAACGTGCGACTGAAACATGAACTAAGTGATCAACCGCTTTTTCGAGATTATCAGTGCCGTTTTGTTGGAGAGCCAGTTCAAAAAGCAGGCGATCATCGAGGGGAATAGCTAGGTAGTCTCCATTACTTTTTTTGACTTGGGCAAGCAAGGAGGGATTGGCACGTTCTAAAATCAGCCTCACTTCACCTTCTGGAGAACGGCGGCGGGTTCCCTCTTTAATAATTCTTACCAAAACGCGATCGCCGTTCCAAGCATTGCTCAGGTGGCTTTCCCGCACGTAGATATCTTCGGCATCTTCTTCGTCTTGGATAGCAAAGCAAAAGCCTTTACTCGAACAGCGCAATTTCGCTTCGACGATATTATCTTCGCCCACTCGCCGATATTTACCGCGTTCTTTGACGAGGAGGCCAATACGTTCTAGCGCATCTAGAACAATTTGCAGTTTTTGGCTACTGAGATCGTCTTCACAAGCGAGTTTCTTTTCGAGCGCTTTGGCAGCCACTAACTTGTCTTCACTGAAATGAGAAAGGAGTGTAGCGATTGAAAAATCCATCTATGGCAATCCTTGACTAGCGGTGAATGGAAAAAATTCAACTCTGATGAGGGTAGGAAACATCTACAGAATGTGTTGATTGGCGATCGCCTAACTTGCCTGCTGTTCGGTTATCTGACACCCGAACTAGCCGATCTCAAAGGCGCGAGTGACTGGCTTTAAAGAGTGGGTAGACAATTCAAGCAGCCAACTGACATGACTATCCCCAGTTAGGGAAGGCGCCTGATTTAAGTAATGCTGGCACTCTAGACGCTGGCTTGATTGGTAACGCTGGCTAAGATTGTCGAAATCTCATCATTCCTAAACCACTTTTCCAGATAGGCTTATCTAACCTTCAATTCTAGCAAGGGAAGGGACACTGTACATTTTGTATTTTGCCATCATATCGGTTCAAAGTAAGCAGGTTTGATTTTTTCTAGGCAATTGTTTGCCATTGGGATTAAAGTAGTACCAAGGAACTAAATTGCGAAAAACTATCCGTTGATATCAGCAAACAGACGAAAAATGATTTTGGCTCAATTTCGATCGCGCTACCCTCAAGGCAGTCTCATCAGTGAATTACTGACTATCCACAACGGCAAATATTTAGTCAGAGCCGTCATTCAAATTGATGGTATCACCCTCGCTACGGGAATCGCTGCCGCCGACACGCCCGAACAAGCCGAAGACAGGGCTAGAGAGCGGGCTTTGGCTATCCTTAATTTAGACGAACCGTCTGCCATTGTTGCCGACAATGGTCAAACACCTCCTTCTCTATCGGAAATCATCAAGCCTCCCAAAGCCAGTGCTAACGCCGATCCGGTGTCTAAACCCCCTCACAGCAGCAAAACGGCTGTTCCCGAACCTGCGCCACTCGACGAACCGCTATTACTCGAACAAACGCCTTTTTCTCAATCTCAAGCCGTTACACCTACTCCCTCTCCTACGTTACTCACACCTTCTAATACAGCCGCTAACCCCGATCCGGTGACTAAATTCCCTCAAAGTGCTAAGCCGGCTGCTGTCGAACCGGCACCCCTTGATGAACCACTACTGCTCGAATTAGCGACTGAGTCAGAAGAAGACAGTTTGTCACCCGACTTCGATGAACCTATTTTAGAACCTTTAGCAGAGGAAGCCCCCTCAGAACCCGATTTCTCAGAATCTCCGAGCAGTGAATTGCTGGATTTTTCAGAGGTTATTGCCCGTTCTAATGTAGAGATGAAACGGCTGAAATGGACGCAGGAGCAGGGACGAAATTATCTATTGCAAACCTATGGTAAGCGATCGCGCCAGTTACTTTCCGATGAGGAATTGCTCGAATTTCTCCATTATCTCGAAGGATTACCAACCCTTTAACAGTTATCAGTTTTTGTTCACTGTTTACTGATTTAATCGAAAAGGGAGATTGGAACTTCCAGTCTCCCTCCCTAGACTCATGACAGTCTTAACGTACCCCGATGATTCTCGATAAGGACTATCCTCATCAAACTTTTATAGCAACTTCATAAAGTCTTTCTTAATTGATAAGCTGTAGAACAACAAGAATTGCTAGTTGAGACGAGGGAACAGGGAACAGGAAACAGGCAAGAGGCAATAAAACGCTGATAGCTGATAGCTATGCTACCGATTACCACGCAATACCGTTTTTCGCTCGACGCGAACCAATTGATAGGGATTTCGACTCACTAACACTTGATATTCGTTGGGTTGCAATCCAGTTTCGGCAATTTGGCTGGGTTCGCCTAACAACAGAATTGTCGAGGGATAAGCAGGCTCGTTGGGAATACTTTCCAGGAATTCTCGTGCATCTTGGTCAATTGTCCAGAAATAGCCGAAAGTTTGCTGAGTATAAAACGTCATGCTGGGTTTTTTAAAGCCAATCATGACCAATGCTTCATCGGAGTGGCGAACTTGTTTGATTTCCTCAGCAACTTGTCTAAGCGGTAACTGCCGCACTTGGTCAACTAATAAAAAGACAGGACTGACAAAGAAGATAATAAAAGCCAAAAAGCCAACGATATTAGCAACAATTATCCAACGCCATTGTTGTCTTTTTATTAATAGTAAAATACTGATCGTTGCAGTCAATCCCCACAATAAACTTCCTCGCCAAGGCAAGTGAGATTGTTGTAATAGGATTGATAAATTTTCCATTGCCGAATCAGTACCCGCTAATTTGGGCAGTTGCAGAGAAGCCACCGACAATAAAATTAACAGAAAGATATTGATAACAATACTAATGAGAAGTCCATAATTGAGTTTAGAGGGCAGGCGATCGCGGGATAATTCCTCACTCCAAATAAACGCGACTAAATACGCGGCTGCGGGCATAAGTGGCAAGACATAACTCGGCAGTTTGGTCACGGCGACTGTAAAGAAAATAAAAATAACTGCAAACCAAAAAAAAGCAAACAAACTAAATTGTGCTGATCGCGGTTGTTGTTGCCAAAAACTTCTCTGCCAAAAACGCAGTCTACCGATGCTTAGCGGTAAATAAATTGACCAAGGTGCGAACATTCCTAAGATAATTAAAAAGTAAAAATACCAAGGGGCTGCATGACCATTGACAACGCTAGTAAATCGTTCTAGATTATGATAGCCGAAAAAAGAATCAATATAAGCCTGACCATTTTGTAAAATGACCAAAACAAACCAAGGAACGGTTATTAGCAAAAAAATAAATCCTCCTGTAATAACTCCTATTTCCTGTAATGTTTCTCGCAGGCTTCCTACATAAATCAGAAAGGCTAAGATAACTAATACTGGTAAAACAACACCTATCGGCCCTTTAGTTAAAACGGCTAACCCTGCAAAAGTATAAAACCCCAAATACCATTTGTTTGTAATATACAACAGCGATTTTAATGTTAACTTTTGCCTTTTGCCTCCCCCCTTTTTAAGGGGGGTAGGGGGGATTGCCTCTTGCCTTTTGCCTACATACCCCCAAAAAAAGCATAATAAGGCCATTCCCATACAGCCACTGAGTAGCATATCAGAAACGCCTTGTCTCGCCCACAATAAGGTTTCTAAATTCAAGGCAACTAAGGCAGAACCGATCCAAGCAGAAAACCATAATTGACGTTGAATTTTACCGGAATGTTCAATAGCGGTTGCCACAGCAGGAGAGGCAAATCCAAAATTACGCAGGGTAAAAAAACTGAAGACAACTAACCCAATTGCGGCTAACGCAGAAGGCAATCTCACTGCCCATTCATTCACCCCAATAACTTGATAAAAAAATGCTATTAGCCAATACACCAAAGGCGGTTTGTCAAAGCGAGTTACTTCATTAAAATAAGGAGTAATCCAGTTGCCAGTCACGCTCATTTGTCGGGAGGCTTCGGCAAAAAGCGGTTCAGTTTCATCAACTAATCCCGTACTACCCAACTGCCATAAAAATACGATGAAATTGATTAAAATCAACCAAAAAATAGAAAATGCCCAAGTGTAAGCAGGATACTTCTCAAACGACTGCCACCAGTCGCTAATAGAATGGTTAGTCTTTACCATTGTGGCGAATCACTCTCTAACGCGAAAAACCTATGGCACAGTGTAGCATTTGCCAATCACAATAAACAGAAGACTGACAACCCTTAGAAACGCTGCTAAGATGAGTTATCAGTTAATTTTCCTGTCTGTTTCATGCAGGTTTTTTATTCCTACTCCCACCTCGATGAAGCACTGCGAGATAAACTAGAAACCCATCTCGCAACACTAAAACGCAACAAAATCATCGCAGGTTGGCACGATCGCGCTATTACTGCCGGTAGTGAGTGGGCAAAAGCCATCGATCACAATCTTGCTCGTGCTGATATCATTTTACTGCTAATCAGTGCCGACTTTCTCGCCTCAGATTACTGTTACGATATCGAACTCAAGCAGGCAATGGAACGCCATCAAACAGGGGAAGCGAGAGTCATTCCCATTATCTTGCGTCCCTGCGATTGGCAAGATACTCCTTTTGGCCAGTTGCAAGCATTACCGAAAAATGCTAAAGCGTTAACGACATGGGATAATCAAGACGAGGCGTTTTTGGACGTGGTAGGCGGCATCAAAAAAGCGATCGCAGCGCTTCAAGCCAGCCAAACTCCAGTAAACTTATTACAAGGCAGCATCTACATTGATCGCCCTCCCATTGAGAACCAGTGTTATCAAGAGATCAATCGGCAAGGAGCATTATTGCGTCTTAAAGCGCCGGAAAAGATGGGAAAAAGCCTGCTAATCCGCAAAATATTCGATTATGCTCAGCAAAAATCCTATCAAACCATTCTCCTAGATCTGCAATTACTCGAAACTGCCGTCTTGCAAGACTCTAATAGCTTCTTACAGTGGATTTGCAGGCGAGTTAGCAAGAAACTCAAAGTCAATGACTGTGTAGGAGACTATTGGGATGGCATGACTCCCAATACGCACTGTACGGATTATTTTGAAGACTATTTATTAGAAAAGGTAGAAAATCCTCTGGTTTTGGCGTTGGATAACATTGATCGCATTTTTGGTGAAGACTTAGCCGAAGTTGCCTCGAATGTGTTCGGAATGTTGCGATCGTGGTGGGGATTTTCTCAAACGACAGGCGGCGTGTGGAAAAAGTTGCGTCTCGTTGTCGCCTACAAAACCGAAGATCTGCCTACGCTAGATGTCTACCAATCTCCTTTTAATGTGGGATTAGAAATCAAGCTACCGGAATTTAATCGTCCACAAGTCCAAGAATTTGCCGAAAAATCGGGTTTAGCTCTTTTAAACAGCCAAATTGAGCAACTTATGGCGGTAGTTGGGGGACATCCTTACCTCATTCAGCAAGCTTTCCAACAGCTTACAGCCTATCCTGACATTCCACTACAGACGTTGTTAACTAAAGCACCCACTGATGAAGGTATCTACTACCATTATCTACAAAATCACTGGTCAATCTTAGAAAAAGAGAAAAAACTGGCTGA
Source organism: Microcystaceae cyanobacterium (assembly GCA_041743025.1). Lineage (GTDB taxonomy): Bacteria > Cyanobacteriota > Cyanobacteriia > Cyanobacteriales > Microcystaceae > JBGTNM01. Next base: position 13,784 of record JBGTNM010000081.1, on the reverse strand, counting down.
AATTTTCTATAATATCGTCACGACGGAGGAACCTATCGCCATCCCTCCCACTCCCTTGTACAAGCTAGAGAGTATGGGATTGATTCGCAAAGACGGCAACAAAGTCACCCCACGCTATCAACTGTATCGATGGTACTTCCGCGATCGCTTACCCACTCTATTGTAATTTGGGTAGCTGTAGGTTGGGTTAAGCGACAGCGAAACCCAACTAAATCGAGGATTGTGTTGGGTTTCCTTACGTCAAACGCCACTTGCTACAACGGGGGGAACCCCCGCAACGCAGTGGCTCCCCAACCTACTAATTTAGAGTAGATTTTCCATGTTACAGGATACTACCCGCGCTAGTTACTACCAAGTCGGCGGCAATCTACCCCCCGATGCGCCTACCTATGTCTATCGGGAAGCGGATGAGGAACTTTACCAGCAGCTTATCGCCGGTAATTTCTGTTACGTCTTGAACTCGCGTCAGATGGGAAAATCGAGTCTGTGGGTGCGTACTAAACAGCGACTTGAAAAGGCAGGGGTTGTCTGTAGCGCGATCGATCTTACCAGTATTGGCAAGGGAACGGTAGAGCAGTGGTACACTTCCTTTGCTAACCGCCTGGTGAAAGGATTTTCTGCTAATTTTAAAACTCAATGGCGCAGTTGGTGGAAGGAACAGGCGATACTTTCTCCCGTCCAACAATTAAATCAGTTAATCGAAGAATTCATCCTCCCCAACTTTCCTCAAGCGACCAAAATTGTCATTTTTATCGATGAAATCGACTTCGTTAGGGGTATGGACTTCTCCACTGACGAATTTTTCGCGCTAATTCGTGCTTGCTATAATTACCGCAGCGATAACCCCGATTACAAACGTCTCACTTTTTGTCTGTTGGGAGTTGCTACGCCTTCAGATTTGATCCAAGACAGGCAGTTAACTCCCTTTAATATCGGTACGGCAATTGAACTCAAGGGGTTTCAACCGCAGGAAGTCGCGCCACTCGTAGGGGGGTTGAGAGGCAGAGTAGACTATCCTGAAGTTGTCATGCAAGAGATAATATCTTGGACAGGGGGACAGCCATTTTTAACGCAACGAGTCTGTAATTTAGTCTTCCATCAGGAGAGTAGAACCCCGAATATTGAAAGTTTAGTCCAGCAATTTATTATCGAAAATTGGGAAGGACAAGACGAAAAAGCTCATTTAAAAACGATACGCGATCGCATTTTAAATAATGAACAAAAAGCAGGTTATTTATTAGAACTGTATCGCAATATTCTCAAAGCAGGCGAACTGGAAGCAAATAACAGTCCAGAAGAACGAGAATTACAACTGTCGGGACTCATCGTCAAACGCAACGAAAAATTACAAGTTTACAATCCCATTTATGCTGCCGTTTTTAATGATAAGTGGATTGATAGCGAATTAGCTAAATTGCGTCCTTATTCCGAAGCTTTTCAGGCGTGGATTAAGTCGGATAAAACCGATAAATCGCGATTGTTGCGAGGGCAAGCATTACAGGATGCACGAGAATGGGCAAAAAGCAAAAATCTCAGTTATGATGATGAGGCGTTTCTTTCAGATAGTTTGACTCAGGAAAAAGAAGAAGCGATTATTCAAAAAGAAGCAGAAGCGAATACAATTGCTCAGCGAAGAATTCGCATTGGTAGTGTGGTATTAATCGTAGCGCTATGCCTTGCAGGAATTTTAGGGGTGTTGGCGTTAATTGCAGGGAAAGAAACATTAAAGCTACAGCAAAAAGCTGATAGATTTAAAAATGACGCTGAACAAGCTATAGAGCAACTAGAAGAAGCAGAGAAAGCGGAAAAAATTGCTCAAGACAATGTTGATAAATATAAAAACCAAAGCCAGCAAATTCAACAACAATTAGCCACAACGCAGCAGCAATTAACTGGGATGGAACAAAAATCGCAGCAATTGCAACGAGAAGCGCGAAATTGGGAAACAAAATCTGAAAATTCTGAAAAGGAAGTGTCTACCTTTCAGCAAGCTATTCAAAGATTTAAAAGAGAAATCCAAAACATTACTAACCAGCGCGATTCATTGAAAAAAGAGGGAGAAAATACTCGACTTCGGTTACAAGCTCAGCAAGATAAACTCAAGAAAAAACAACAGGAACTTGAAAATGCTGAGAATCAACTCGTAGTTGCACGAAATAATCAAATAATAGCAGAAGAATCTCTAAAAACTGTTAAACGATCAACTCAAAGTTTATCCGATCTAGCGATATTAAGTGGGAAACTTTATAAAGACGGAAAAACAGAAGAAGGCAATGAAGTTGGCAGATTGTCAGGATTAACAACCCTTGAAATTAAAGATAAGCAACTGCAAGAAGCACTGCAATTGAGTACCCTTGCTTGGGGATATCAGCAACTTGATAAACCGACAGAGGAGGAAAGTAAGAAAGTAGAAAATTCTCTCAATCGCAGCCTAACTTTACTCCAAAAAAATCCATCTCAAGACATCCAAAAACTTATTACAATTCATGTTTTCAATGCTCAAGGGTTATTGCAGCAAAAGCAAGACAAGCAAAAAGCATTAAATACTTATACGCAAGCTTACAATTTATTTAATCCGCAAGAATGTCAACTCATTCGAGAACAAAATATCTCTATTCTCGGTTGGTTTGTAGTGACTTCTATTCATCAAAATTTAATTGAATTAGCTAGCAATCAATCCCTCCCTAAAATCAACATCCGAACTTCCCTCGGCAACTGCCATCTCGCCTATCTAGAAAATCTGCTAAAGCAAGGCAACTTCAAAGAAGCAGATAGACAGACAGACCGTGCAATGCTACACTTTGCAGGAGAGGAGGCAGAAAGGAGAGGATATCTTGAGCTAGAGGAGGTGCAAAATTTCGATTGCAATGCTCTTGGACAAATTGACCGACTTTGGGTAAACTATTCAAAAGGGGAGTTTGGTTTCAGCGTCCAGAAACGTATTTATTTGGAAACAGGCAACAAGCTAGATGATTATAATGAAGAAACGTACCTTCGTTTTATAGAAGCGGTGGGTTGGTATGAACAGGGAGGATGGAAATCCTATCGGAACTTCAAATTTCTACCACAAGATTCTCCGGATGGGGAACTGCCGGGGGGCGGGCGATGGTTTCGCGGGATTGGTGATGGGGCGGGGGGGAGGGTTGTGGTAGGGATGATTGGTGGAGTTCGGGACTTCTTTTCTCATGCAGAAGCTTGTAACCTGTAGTGTATAGCCACTTCAGGTTTTTGTCAATCCCTTATTTTTTTTTCTTTTTTACGAGTTCATGGGCTTTTCCTCTATTCGATACCATTCGATACCTGTCACCGTTGGTTCCGTTTCATCAAACCACTGCTGCTTTACGTAATTTGGGTCGTAACAGTTTGCTAAAATGAACTGCTTTGCTATCTCGTACATTTCGGCATCAGGTATGTTCCAATCGTCCCAAGAAACTTGCTTTTGTGATTCAGAGGATTTCTTTTTATTGTCTTTTTTCCTTGTCACCTTGGGTAACAACTTATTTCCCCAATGATAAGTTTTGTCTGGTTTGGGTTTTGGCTTATATTTCTTACAAAATGCTCGATATTTTTTAGCACATTCATCTAGGGTACTGCCCAACGACAAAAAAGCGGGATGCCATTGAGTCAGTCCATCATCTTTCAGCCTGTCATGAGTGCCATAATTAGAGAAATCATAAAAAAATCCTGGCTGCATTTGTGCTGCTTTCGGATTAGCATGAATGTACCTAAGCGTATTTAATGCCCTGCGATAATCTTCTTTTTCAAATCCACTGCTATGATAGCGTTTCTCCCAAAAATGACCGCTACGCTTGAGCATTCGATTAAAGCACATCGCTGTATACCAATTCAACCAGTGCATAATTTTGGGCAAATCTTCCGGTTGTTTCGGTTCAAGAAGATAGTGAATATGATTGCTCATAATACACAGTGCATAAAGCCTGAAGTTAAATTTTTCTATGGCTTTTTTGAGTGCAAATAGCAAGACTGCTTTGCACTCACGACGAATGAGCTTAAATTCCCGATTATTACAACGAACCGTAGTATGATAGCAGTATCCTAATTTTAGTTGACGTGGTTGGCGAGACATGATATCAATATCAAATTTAGATCAATTATAATTATAGGGACACGGCGATAGAAAGATTTTGGCATTACTCATACCATACCCCTACGGTTTTTCATACAGTGGGTTCAAAACGATGACAACAACTGAGAGTAATAGACAGCAGAAAGTTCGCCGACTAAAAGAACTGTTTAATATTGCTCGTCAACGATATTTAGATGTTGGAGGAGATGTTCATTCATCCGTTGGAACTTTAAATGAAAATGACACCTTGACTGATGAAGAAAGAAAAGAGTTTTTTACATTAGCCGATCAAGTTTTCGATGATAAATATATTAGCAACTATCTGACAAAACATGGAACTTGGCGAGAGCGGTTTACCCAGATGAAAAAGAGCGATAAGCAAGGCGAACTTTAATGACGGTAGAAGGTATCTATGAAATAAATCTTAAAGCGCGTCGAATGTTTAGCATTGGTGGGTTACGACGGATAGTTAATCTTCGAGTTAGTTTAATTAAGTTATCGCCGTCTAACCCATCCTACTGAATTGACACTACAGATTAAACAAGGGAGACAAATAAAATGCAACTACAAACAGAAAAACGGTATTACACCCCAGAGGAATACCTCGAATTAGAAGAAACCGCCGAATACAAAAATGAATATCTCAATGGAGAAATTATTCCAATGGCAGGAGAAACGACAAATCATAATAAAATTGCAGGTAATTTTTACAAGAGGTTTCCTCTGAAAATTAATAATCAAGATTATGACATTTATATGGAAGGAGTACGATTGTGGTTGCCTGAATACCGTTTCTATACCTATCCCGATATCATGGTGATTCAAGGACAACCTATTTATTACGGAAAAGGTAAATTAAATGTGACTAATCCTCAAATCATTGTTGAAGTGTTATCCCAATCCACCCAAGGGTATGATAGAGGGAATAAATTTAAATTCTATCGTTCTATTGCTACCTTCCAAGAATATATTTTAATCGATCAATATAGTTATACCGTTGAGCAATACCTAAAACAATCTGAGGATAAATGGTCAATTAGTTTCCATGAAGGAGAAAACACAATTTTGCAATTAGCCTCTGTTGATTGGCAAATTTCTTTACAGGACTTATATCAACGAGTAGACTTTGAATTAGTTGAAGAATAGCAGAATTTTTGCTAAGGGAAAGGAACGAAAAATAAGCCTTTCCCCCTTCCCCCTTGCCCTTTACCCTTATTTAAATCGTCCCACCGGCTGCCGATATATCGATTAACCAGCGCACGGTTTGCGGAAATAAAATCACAATGATTAAAACAATAACCTGCAACACCATAAAGGGAAGCGCACTTTTATGGATTTCTAATGTGCTGACTTCCTTGGGAGCGACACTTTGGAGGTAAAACAACGAAAATCCCACCGGGGGGCTAATAAAAGCCGTTTGTAAATTAATTGCCATAACTACCCCGAACCAAACCATATCAATCCCTAATGCTTGAGCAGCAGGTACAAATAACGGCATGGCAATAAAGCAAATTTCGATAAATTCTAAGAAAACGCCTAACAGAAAGATTGCTAGATTACTAACTAATAAAAACCCAATATAACCCCCTGGTAAGTTAGTGAGTAAATTTGTAATTAATGTCTTGCCTCCCAAGGCATCAAACACCAGTCCAAACAGTGAAGAACAGAACAAAATCATCAGTACCAAGGCAGTAATAACGGCAGTTGAATGAGCCGCATCTCGAATTAATTGGAGTGTCAGCCGTCTGTTTAAAGCTGCCAATACACACGCGCTAACCGCTCCCACGCATCCTGCCTCAGTTGGTGTGGCTAACCCAAAGAAAATACTGCCCAAAACGGCAATAATGAGTAATACAGGTGGTAGAACAGCTTTAATGACTTTTTTAAGCAGTTTTAACCCAGGGGGAATGCGAGCCTCTGCGGGGAGAGCAGGAGCTATCTGAGGTTGAAAAAAGGCAATAATGAGAACGTAGAGGGCGTAAGCACCTGAAAGCATCAATCCCGGTATTAATGCCCCTAAAAAAAGATCACCGACGGAAACGCCAATTTGATCGCTGAGAATAACTAATACTAAACTTGGTGGGATAAGCTGTGCTAGCGTACCAGAAGCCACAATCACACCGGCTGCCAGTTGGCGATCGTAGCCGTAGCGTAACATGATGGGTAAAGACAGCATTCCCATGACAATGACGGTGGCTGCCACAACCCCTGTCGTTGCTGCTAGCAGCGTTCCTACCAAAATGACAGCAAGCGCCAACCCTCCCCGCAAGCGTCCTAGTAAAATCCCAATGGTTTCCAGCAATTCCTCCGCCAATCCCGATTTTTCTAAAACTGCTCCTAAGAAAACAAAATAGGGAATCGCCAGCAAGGTAAAGTTAGACATCGTGCCGAACCAGATATTCGGCAACAAGAGCAAGCGACTGGGATTAAACGCGCCCACCATCCAGCCAATCGTACCAAAAACAATAGCCGTTCCCGCGAAAGAAAACGCCACTGGATAGCCCGACATGAGGATGAAGAAAAAGCCGACAAACATTAAAATCGCCAGCCACTCAAAACCCATGATTGTCTCCCTATTCGATATTGATTTGTTCGGCGGTTTCTAAGCGAATTTGCTCTGCTACCTGCCGATACCCCAGTAAAACGGCAAGGTATTTAATGGCTTGGGAAAAGCTTTGTAATAATAGCAGCAACAAGCCAATGGGAAGCATCGTTTTAATCGGGGCGCGGGGCAAGCCATTGGCATCAGAAGACACCTCCCAAGCTCCCCAACTGCCATCCGGCAAACGTCCCCAAGATTGTAACACCGGATTGAGCGTCACCCAAATCCCAATGAGGCAAAAAGGCATGAGAAAGAAGACTGTTCCTAGAAAATCGACAAGCGATCGCTGTTTTTCATTAAGGTGAGTATAGAGAAAATCGACGCGAACATTGTCTCCATGTCTGAGGATGTAAGCAAACGCTAACAGAAACATTAGAGAAAATAGATACCATTGCAATTCGATTAAGACATTTGAGGATAATTGTAAGCCGACAAACCGCCCGATATAGCGAGCCGTAACGTTATAAAACCCCACGCCAACTGTCAGCAAGACAACCCAATTCGCCAACCAACCCAGCTTGTCTGCAAAGGTATCAATTGCCTGGGAAATTTTGAGCAGAAAAAGAATAAGATCGCGCAACTTGGTGAATTTCTCCTAGCGTTCGTCGGTTTAATTTTCCCATTCTAGCTGTCTTTATCCCCAAATTCTCAGATTAAGCTGCTAAAATTTGAGATATTGATCTATTTGTTCAAAATGTTACGTGAACTTCAAGAACAAGCACTCAAACTTCCTGTAAAGGAGCGTTTGCAATTAATCAATACGCTAATGCGATCGCTCGCACCCAAATCCCAGTCAACCACTAAGCCGAAAGGTTTAGCGGCAAGTTTAATGGGCATGGCGAAAACGGATGTGCCACCCCCGACAGATAAAGAGGTGGAAGCGATGCTGAATGAGCGATTGGTGAAAAAATATTTGTGATATGAGCAAAAGTCACTACACCCAGCAGCAAATTCTATTTAAAGCTAACTTTTATGAAAACGTTCACTGCGATCGTTGAAAGAGATCCTGAAACAAAACTTTATGTTGGCTATGTTCCTGGATTCTCTGGAGCGCACTCTCAAGGCGAAACCTTGGACGAGTTACAAGAAAATTTGCGTGAAGTGATTGAAATGCTTCTAGAAGATGAGGAGAATATAGCGTTTGAGGCAGAGTTTATCGGCACACAGCAGATTGTGGTTCAATAAGCATGAGCAATATACCTATTTTAAAACCTCAAGAGGTAGTTCGGAGACTGGAGGAACTTGGTTTTGTCGAGGTGCGTCAAAAAGGCTCACATAAGCAGTTCCATCATGAAGATGGTCGAGGAACAACAGTTCCGTTTCACAAGGGACGTGATATATCATCTACATTACTGCGGAAGATAGCGAGTGACATTAGCTTGACAGTTGAAGAAATGTTGAGGTTGCGGTGATTTTTATATTGACTTTATAAATACTTTCTGAGCCTGCATTTTATGGAACGTCGAACTCTCATTAAAGTTTTATCGCAAGGAGCCGTCGGTGCGACAGCCGTTAGCATTGTAGGCGGTTGTCAGGGAACGCAATCCCCAAGCACTCCCTCTGACGCACAAACCGATAGTGCCAATTTACCGACGCTAGAATGGCAAATGGCCACCAGTTGGCCTCCTTCCCTCGACACCATCTTTGGCGGCGCACAGGTGTTTGCCGAACGAGTCACCGCCATGACAGGCGGAAAATTTAAAATCATTGCCCGTTCTGCCGGAGAAATTGCCCCCGCTCTCGAAGTGCTCAATGTCGTTTCTCAAGGGGCAGTTCAGTGCGGTCACACCGCTTCCTACTACTACATCGGCAAATCCCCTGTGCTGGCTTTTGGAACGACGGTTCCTTTTGGATTGACGGCGCAACAGCAAAATGCTTGGCTTTATGAAGGCGGCGGACTCAAAAAGTTGCAGGAAATTTACGCCAGTAAGTTCAATGTCATTCAGTTTCCGGCAGGCAATACCGGAACCCAGATGGGGGGATGGTTCCGCAAAGAAGTCAACAACCTCAGCGACCTCAACGGCTTAAAAATGCGAATTCCTGGACTGGGCGGTCAGGTAATGGCGAAATTGGGGGTAACGGTGCAAACCTTACCAGGGGGTGAGATTTTCCAGGCATTGCAAACGGGGGCTATCGATGCGGCAGAGTGGGTGGGGCCTTATGATGATGAAAAATTGGGGTTAAATAAAGTGGCTAAATTTTACTACTATCCGGGTTGGTGGGAACCGGGAGCTACTTTAGAGGTGCAAATTAACTTGGATGAGTGGAAAAAACTGCCTCCCCAATACCAACAGATTCTCCAAACGGCATCTTACGAGTCGAATGCGACGATGCTGGCACGTTACGAGTCTCGCAACAACGAAGCTTTGCAACGGCTGTTATCAGGTGGTACGCAAGTGCGCCCCTATAGTCAAGAAATCCTGGCAGGTGCCGAAAAAGCCTCTTTTGCTATTTATGACGAGTTTGCTGGCAAAGATGCTGACTTTAAAGCCATTTTTGAGGAATGGAAGCAGTTTCGCGATCGCGTCTATGCTTGGAACAAACTCAATGAAAGCAGCTTTACCAATTTTGTCTATAGTCGTCTGCAATAACGTGAGTTTGACAGACTAGAGATCAATATCGAAAAATTGGGGATAAGGGAAAAATATAATTCTTATCCCTTTAACCTTAACCGTTTTTTCTGAACGGGAAGCGAATAAAAGCAATTTCTGTTTATGTCCGCATCAAAAATGAGAAAATTCATATTGAGGAAGATTGGACAGAAGAAGGAATTGTAACTGAATTAATACGTTTAGGTGTTCCTAATAGTGAAATTATCTTAGCTTTTCAACCCCCAGATGTGAGACAACATACAGAATTTGCGATCGCTTAAATGGTAATCTAACACTAAAGAGGTACATTTTTAAAAACTATGCATCAGCAACAACTCAATTTTTTTGCTCAGCTAGAATCTAACCAACCTAAAAGAATAGAAAATGCGAGAGAAGGTAAAATAGTCGTTAATTTAGATGGGGAAGCTATCTTTTATCCTAAAATTTTTACTATTGAAGAAGGCGATCAATTCTTTCAGGAATTAGAAAATGGTATAAATTGGAGACAAGATTATATTAAACTTTATGGAAAGCTAATTCCTTTACCCAGATTAACTGCTTGGTATGGAGATGAGGGAAAATCCTATGTTTATTCAGGAATAGAACAACATCCTGATCCTTGGACTCTAACCCTAGAAAAAATTAAATCTAAAATTGAAGAGGTTGCTGATATTAAATTTAATAGCGTTTTGCTGAATCTTTACCGTAGTGGAAAAGATAGCGTATCATGGCATAGTGATGATGAACCAGAATTAGGGAAAAATTCGATTATCGGTTCGGTAAGTTTTGGTGGAACTCGTCGCTTTTGTTTAAAACATAAAGATCAATCTGATCGCAAAGTTGAAATTGAGTTATCACACGGAAGCTTTTTACTGATGCAAGGCGAAATGCAGCATTATTGGTTACATCAAGTTCCTAAAACGAAGCAAGCTGTTAAACCGCGAATTAATTTAACGTTTAGGGTGATTCAGTAACTGTTCAGTTTTAGACCGTCAATGTTATAATTAATTTAACAATTTCGCTATCCAGTTTAACTTTGACAAGAAAATCTAGAGGTAAATTCGCGATGAATTTTTATACAGTTATTCTCAGAAAAAGTACACAATATTGGGTTTCATTATGTCTCGAAAATGGATTAGTGGGACAAGGTGAAACTCCTGAACAAGCTATTGATAAACTTAAAGAAGCAATTATATCTTTTTTAGAAGTGTATCAGAGTGAAATCAATATTTATTCTAGTCATATCCGCATTGATGAACTCCATGAATTTCTAGCGATTGAAGATGCTGAATCTTCCGAAACTTACGAACTCAGAAAAGTCTATGCCTAAAAACATACCTTCTCTCAAACCCAAAGAATTAATTAAAATTCTAGGAAAAGGAGACTGTCAATTTCATAGAAAAGGGAAAGGAGATCATTGCTTGTATCGTCGAGAAGTTGATAACCAGTGTCGTATTGTTCCTATAGATATGGGAGCAAAAGAAATGTCACCCGCTTATGTTTTGCGAATTTTTAGACAATTTGGTTTTACAGACGGAGAAATTGAAAATTTGTTGAAATGAATCAAGACTGCGATCGCTGCTTTGGGATGTCGGTAACAATCATTAAATGATTGGGAAACAGCAATTAATCAGATTAGAAAGAGAGATAAAACACAGCAAAAAGAAAACATCAAGAAATTATTTGATTCATGGGATAATTTAGATGATGAAGAAGAGCAAGAAGAAACTCTAGAAATCATTCAATCTCTAGAAGATGTATCTATTTAAAACTTATGGTAAAAACTATCATACTTGACTCTACCCCAGTCGGATTAATTACCAATCCAAAATCAACAGAATTATGGGCTGAAGCCAGAAAAAAAGGTAAGCCTACAGTAGATAATAAGGCGTTAGACGGTGATGTTATTTTAGCTTCTCAAGCTATTTATTAAAAAGTAAGAGCGAATAGATGGCGAGAATTTGAACATATAACCTGGCAAGGCAAGAAGGAGAAATGTGTACTAGGATACAAATTCCTGAAAGATGGGTTACGACGGATTGATGATTTCGGGTTAAGTTTGAAGGCTTATTTCCGTCTAACCCATCCTACATTAATTAATAAGATTTTATTATCCCCAAGAGTACGGGAGAGCCATCCTTCAACCCTCTGTGAGTTTTAATCTAATTAAACGATGGCTTAAAGTTTTTCCTATTCCTCAACTATCTTTGGGGTTTCCGAGGCTTATTGCCAAGATGAATGAGGTTGATTGTTTACGATATTTTGTTTATTTTTGGCATGACTTTTACTACTCTTCTGCCTAGAGTTATGAAAGAGAGTTATAACCCTCAATCATATTAAAAAGGTGAGCAATGCTCACCTTAATTTGTTTAAAATTTTAAAGCAAAACTTACCAAAGACCTTGAATAGGTTCGGGAGCGAACACTGGAGCAGGTTCTACCGCCGTACTAGGGGCCAAAGGAGGAAGACTGACGGGGTTGTTGTCATCCCAGTCAATCGATACTTCTTGGACATCAGGGACAGCCTTCAAATTCAAGCGAGAAAGCCAGTCAAAGGGAAAGCGCGTCGCATCCGCAACGTATACCCACTGACCATCAACATAAGCAAGAACAATATCACCGCCTGGTTGTACCCAAAAGCCAGGAGAAGGCAGGTTAATCCTAGAAATTTCCCTGTCATCAATAGTGACGGTATCAGGATTGATAAATTCCACTGATAAGATGCCACCGACTTCGCCTCTCACTCGACCGACGACGGTAGCTTCTGGATTGAGTTCTTCGATTTCAACCAAAGCAGGATGTCCGAACATGACTTCTGCTTTCTCGGACATGGGAAGGTCAGCTTTTACAGGAGCCATCGAAAGAGCCGACAGGCAGGTAGCTGCGGCAAGTGCTGTCAACACTTGAGATTTTTTGATAATCACGATAATTTCACTCCAGATTGATAATAGAATAAATTCATCTAAGATACTCTTTAAGATAGATGGATTTTCTAAAATAGGCAATTCGCCTTGAGAGTGAATTTACCAAAAATTTACTTTCTGAAAGGGTTTTGATTTATAGCAATAAATCTACCTTTTAGCAGTTGAAATTTGAGATAATGTTGGCTGGGAAACTTACAGCAGTTTTCACTTGAGTAAAGTTATACTTAAAATAATTTTTAAACGGCTAGTCTATATAATGATCTTATCATCACTCACTTGCGTCAAGCAGTTTCTAGGTTCGGAAGCGCAAACCCCTTACGAAACGGCTAAAACCGTTATTTTACCCATTCCCTACGAAGCAACGACAACTTATCGCAAAGGGTGTGAAAATGGGCCAGATGCACTAATTGTAGCATCCGATCAACTCGAAGCTTACGATGATGAATTGCAACGAGAACCCTGCCGAGAATTTGGCATCTATACCCATCCTGCGATCGCCGACACTCGCTGCAATCCCTCCCTGAGCGCTGAAGAAATGCTGCAAACTACCAGCGAAACTGTCTCGAAACTGATTGCTGACGGTAAATTTGTCATTGCAGTTGGGGGAGAACACGCCATTACAACTGGCATTGTCAGAGCATACCAACAGATAATGGAAGAACCCTTTACCGTCGTGCAAATTGACGCACACGGCGATATGCGCTACGAATATGAAGGCTCCCTGCACAACCATGCTTGTGTTATGCGGCGCATTCTAGAAATGGGATTGCCGACGCTTCCGGTTGGAATTCGCAGTATTTGTCAAGAAGAAGCGCAATTAATTCAAGATAAAGAGATTCCTGTGATTTGGGGTCGAGAAATCGCTCAAAATGCTAATTGGATTGAAAGTGCGATCGCGCAAATTACCACCCCTAAAGTTTTTATTACCATTGATGTAGATGGCATTGATCCGAGTTTAATTCCTGGGGTAGGAACTCCCGAACCCGGTGGATTAGGTTGGTATGAAACACTACGCTTTTTGCGGCGAATCTTTGAAACTCGTCAAGTGATTGGTGCTGACGTGATGGAATTAGCACCTGTCGCCGATTCAGTGGTGTCAGAATTTACAACCGCAAAATTGGTTTACAAATTAGTAGGATATCAGTTAATAGCAAACAGTTAAAAGAGCATTTTGGGGTGTTGTTCCACAGAATGATATTCAGAAAGTTTCTTAAGTCTATTTATGTTTCAGTGTCTCTATACCTTTGATGAACCGCATCCAGAATACCTAAATAGTTTGAGCATAAGCCCGGATGGAATTCTTTTGGCGGGCTGTTTCCACAATCTTCTTAAGATTTGGGATTTAACGACCGGAAAAGTCAGTCATTCAATTAGACTGTACGGAGATCGATATGGTCACTTTCCTACTTTGGTTAACCCAAACTGGACAACCATCATCAGTAGACCTCTTGCAAAAGTTTTTTATGGTATAATAGCAAATTTTAAAAGCTTGCCCTAAACTAATTTAACCCTACCTAAAATTTGCCTTTTCTCCTGAATTAATATTCAGGATAAGTTCTCTTGTAAATTTAAAAAAGAGAA
>JBGTNM010000080.1:0-28125 GCA_041743025.1 Microcystaceae cyanobacterium | reverse complement strand
ATTTATTGAATTAAGGAAAGGTGATGACCAACAAGAAAGGTGGTTACTTAATTGTTTAGAAGAAATGCCCCAACAACAAGAAATTGAAGGAGTGGATAGATTATTAACTAGTATTTCCCAACAACAAAGTAGTCAATATCCAAATTTAGTCCAATGGGTTAAACACAAATATAATCCAAGTATTCCTTCCTCTTTATGGGAAAAGCTATCACACGAAGCTAAAGTCGCTTTACGTAAATGGTTAGGATTAGCCAATTACCAAGATTTTAAACAATTAGTTAATATTTTATTAAATACATCTTGCTTGGATTTAGAATCTTGGGAAACTAGACAGCTTAAAAATCGTAGCGATTTTTGGTCAAACTATAGCGATCAATTTGAAAGAATTCGTATTTTGATTCCCCCCGTTTCTGCCTCAATAATCAAAGAGAATTTACACAATAAAGACATTAGCTTATTAAAAGAAGATGGAAGTATTATGACTGAAGTATGTATTATGGATTTTGGAAAGTGGTTTGTTGTTGAATTTTTTCGAGGACAAGGAAGCGAAACTCGTCTTTTTGAGGTTAATTCTCGCTTAGAGCAAGATTTTGAAGATTTTTTTAATAGTAATGATTTATCAATTAAATACTTGCGTTCTCTAGGAGGCGAAGTTCACGATCATGTATATTGTTGGCAATATTATTGCGAACAGTGGCTACGACAAAGAGGTATTTTTCCTAATGAAGAAATCACCCATTTTGAAGGATTACCTCCAGAATATAGTAAATATAATCGCAGTACAGGTCTGCCCGCTCCATCTACTAATAGTCAACTACAACGCGATAATAAACTAATATGCTGGAACAGAGACATAGAACAAATGAAACGAGAAGCAAGGCTAAGTATAGCTAAGTTAATTTAAGATCTCGTCCCTTAAATGAAGTGAAAGCAATAATGACACTAAAGTGTTACGACGACAGTTTGCTTAAAAGTAGGGTGGGCATTGCCCACCTAAAAACTCAAAATTCAAAATTATCAATCCAAAAAGGAACATAACCACGATTTTACTCCTGCCTTCTGCCTCCTGCCTCCTCCTGTATCAAGACAAAAGGCTGCACGATTAACGTCTTGAACAACTGAGTCGGTTCAACATTCCAAGCATTCAATTCCTCAACAGAAGGCTTGTGAATCAACGCCTCACTAATCCAATGCTGTACTGAATTGACATCATCTTGGGCAATAGCAACACCAACCGCCACCAAATCTAACGGTGCGTGAACGACAATTAAGGCATCTCGCTTGGCATGGGGTGTTAAATCGCCCCAAGTCACATCGGCTAAATCTTCTTGCAAGCGCTGAGAAATATCTTCCATTTTTGCAGTGTTCCCTGTTTTCTGCTATATCATAGGCAAACATTTTACCTTATCAATTAAGGGCGCAAAAAGTCTAGGTGCGCTCCTGTTTTTTGAGCCAATTCTTCTAGCGTTCCCGCCAAAACGAGCGTTCCTTTTTCTAAATAAACGATCCAATCAGCCCGTACAATAACTCTCGGACGGTGGCTGATGATAATGGTGGTTTTCCCTTGTCGGTAGGCAAACAGTTTGTCCAACACCGTCATTTCCAAAACCGGATCGAGTCCGGCAGTTGCCTCATCTAAAATTAACACGGCAGGATTGAAAGCGATCGCTCTGGCAATGGCTAGCCGTTGTTTCTGTCCGCCTGATAAATTTGCGCCAAATTCACCTAAAACCGTCTGATATTTGTCAGGTAACTCGCTGATAAATTCGTCGGCACCGGCAACTTCGCAGGCTCTCACAATTTGCTCGAAGCTGATGTTAGGATAGCTCAGCCGGAAATTTTCGATAATCGAGCGACTCCAAAAATGGGCATCTTGCGGCACCAGTATCACCTGTTGCCGCCGACACTCCAGCGATAAATCCTGTTGGTTGTAAGTTCCGTAGCGGACGTTTCCCGACGGCAAAGGATACAACCCCGCTATTAATTTAGCGAGAGTACTCTTACCACAGCCTGACTGACCAATCAAAGCCGTTACTTTACCGCCCGGTAGGGTTAAAGTAAAGTCTTGTAGGAGAGCTATTCGTCCAGCGTGGTGAAAGGTGAGGTGCGAACAGGTAATATCAGCATCAAACGAAATTACTGCCCAAGCTTTGTCTCCCTCGTGTTGGTCTTCGGCAGGACTGTCAATCACTTCAGAAATGCGTTCAGTGGCGGTTCGGGTAAAGGCGTATTCGTCAACAAAACTAATCACCAGGTCAATAAAACGGATAAAGTTATTGTTCATGGTGTTGAAAGCGAAAAGTTGCCCGATAGTGAGTTCTTTGTCAATCACTAAACTACTGCCTACCCAAAGAATTGCCACATTACCTACCCCCGACACCACATCCGAAAACACGCTGTTAAAAACACCAATTTGGACAGTACTCAAGCTTGTTTTGGCGAGACGGCTGAAACGACTTTGCAATTCTTCCCAAACTTGCGGGGCGGCATTAGTGGTTTTAAGCGTCAACGCGCCTTTAAAAGTTTCCACGACAACCCCTTGAGTTTCCGCTTCCGTCACCAGCAGGGAACGGGTTTTTTGCTGCAAGAGCGGCAGAAAGGCAAGGGTAGAAAGCGTCATGCTCAAAGCCACTACCCCCGCGACGGCAGCCAGTTTCACGCTGTAGAACCCCATCAAGCCAGCCGAGATAACGCCAACGAATAGCTGTGTTGGCAAGCTGATGACGACTTGGGAGACTAATTTATTAATTTGCTGGATGTCGCTGAGGCGGCTGACTACTTCCCCACTGCGGCGAGCTTCATAATAGGTGAGGGGTAAGCGGAGAATTTGTCGCCCGAATTCGAGAACGAAGCCTAATTCTAAGCGCTCGGAAAAATGGGCCACCAAGTTGGATTGAACCAGCTTGAGGAGGTTACTAAATACGGTCACGGCGATGACTCCAATGGCGACGGTTCGCAACAGTTGGCGATCGCCTCTTACCAAAACATCGTCGGTTAAAATTTGAATTAAAAAGGGTAATGCCAAAGACAAAACGCCAACCGCTAGGTTTAAAGCGAAAATTTGCAGGAAAATGTTTTTAAATCGCCATACTCGCCCAAAAAACTGGCCAAATCCCTTAATTTTATCGGCGCTTTGCTCATAGAAGCGGACTTCATCAGGCACTAACAATAACATGATCCCGTTGACCCAACCATCGAGTAGTTCGCTTCGAGATAGGATACGGATGCCAATCGCGGGATCGGCAATCATATATTTACGCCCTCGTTTCCCATACAAAACGACCCAATGATTGCCTTTCCAGTGGATAATGGCAGGTAAAGGAGCTTCATTGAGGCGATCAAGCAGTTGTTCGGTTCCTCGGACTTGACGGGCATTAAACCCCAAATTCTCTGCTCCTCGGCGCAATCCCAGCAGCGTCGTTCCTAACTGTCCGGTTCCGACTGCTTCTCGCATCCGATTGAGGGTAAATACTCGCCCGTAGTAGCGGGAGACAGTCGCCAAACAAGCTGCACCGCAATCTTCTTCACTATATTGGGTCACGCACGGATATTTCCAAGGCATTCCCCTGTCCTCTAGTAAAAACCTCTAGTATTCCAGTTTTACCTGTAAAGACGCTATAGGCAATGATTTTTAAAAATGATCTTATTTCGAGATTTTTTGTAAAACGGTAAGTTGTTGTAAAATTTGATGCTGAGTTTTTTCAAGAGTTTCTAATTTTTGCACTATCTGAGATAGATTTTCTTCAGATAAACTAGTATTAAAGCTAAAATCTAACGTTGGTTCGTGCTGTAAAGTCATAGCGGTTTCCGTTTTTTTCTTTTTTAAACCCCATAAAAAGGTTACTGCCATCAAGGGAGAATTAATCAGTCGCCCTCCCAACTTTTCTATTGCCTGGAATACTGCTTTGATTGCACCTAAAACTAGCACTAAGCTGAAAATAATTAAAATTAAAGTCAGCAGAGGATGTTCTAAAATCCAAGCAATTATCGGATGTTGGTTTAACCAATTAGTAATGACTGCGTTGGTTCCTGCTTGAATTTCATTATTTAAACTGTTGGTAACTGTTTCTGCTTTTTGAATCGTTTGTTCTAAGGTTTCTCGAACATTATCGGTAGTTTTAAGTAATTTTTCTACAGCGCGATCGCCCGTTTCATTAAGAGTTTTGGTCAGTATGTCTTTAGCATTTTGAGTTACATTAGCAATACTATTAATAGCTTGGGTTTTGACGATATTAAGTTGCTCTTGCGTTTGTATGGCAGAGCGATCAACGGTTTCTAAAACGTTTTGGGTGCGATCAGCTATATTTGAAAATTGAGAAGTCAAACGTTCTAAGATTTCTCCCGTTTGGTTTTGCATTCGTTTTAATTATTCGGTAGTGTTTTAGAAAACACAATAAGGTTGAAGTTGATAACTGTTGACTAAATTATAACTTTTAAACAGGCTGACTCCAGCTAAAATAAGGTATTTGCATTGCTTTTTGGCGAATTTGGTCAATATTTTGCGTTAACTGTCCGCAGCTATCCCAAGTTCCGCTTAGCAACATTTGGCGCGAACCCTCATCCATTGACACTGAGGCAACAAAATCACCCGCACGAACCTGCATGGTATCTAAATCTAGAGTGACAGAAATTTGTGGATTTGCTTGCAGGAGAGTTTGCAAGGTTTTGACGGTTTCAGCAGTGGCAGTGACGCAGGGAATGCCATTAGCGATGCAATTGCCAAAGAAAATTTCGGCAAAACTTTCACCGATGAGCGCTCTTATTCCCCAGCGAATAATCGCTTGCGGCGCGTGTTCTCGCGAAGAACCACACCCAAAATTGGCATTGACAACTAACAGGTTTGCCCCTTGATATTGTGGCAGATCGAAGGGATGTTTGCCAGCGAGTTGAGTGCGATCGTCAGCGAAAACTTGTTCTCCCAACCCGTCAAAGGTGATACAGCGCAAAAATCGGGCGGGAATGATGCGATCGGTGTCGGTATCATCGCCTACGAGGGGAATGCCACATCCTGTAATTGTTTTAACTTGACTCATAGAATTTGGATAGACTAATTTCTGCTAAGCTTTATTTTACTGCTTTTTAAGATCAATTCTAAACGATGGCGAAACTTTCTCCAGCAACCAAACAAATAATTATCACTTTAAAAAATCAGCTATTAGATATTATTGATGAAGCTAAAGCAGTGGAGTTTGCACTTTTAGAAACTTTTGGTGAAACCAACGCAACTCTTCAGACTTTAGAGCAACTGACAGAAATTGCCTTACAAGCGGAATCGCGATTTTCTCAACTGTCAACCCTGGAGATTCGTGCTGCTCAATCTCAACCTATTATCTCTCCCGATCTGCTAAGATTTATGAAGGATGCTATTGCAACAACACAGATGCGGAATCCTGCTTTGGCGCGTAGTATAGAAGAAATTAAACTGGAATGGAGTTAATCGTGAATTTTGTTCCTAAACTTCCCACCGATTCTCAAAAACTTAAGCAAACCTTGGCACAAGCACATCGTCACTGTCAAGAAATGGAATTAGCAGGATTGCAATTAGAAAATATAATTAGTCAACTAGAGCATGAAAATCGACAACGACGGATACAACAGCTAGGAAAAGTGTTGCACAAAGAGGATTTTTAACGATACATCACCTGGGAGCAAGTCATTTTTGTAAGAACAAGAATACTATAAATCTTCTAAAGACTGTTGTTTAGGAACTACGAAGATCTGCACCCGTTAAGTCTGCTCCTTTTAAACTTGCATTACTAAGATTAACTTGATTGAGAATAGCTCCTTTTAAATTAACTCGATCTAAAACTGCATTGGACAAAATAGATTGACTTAAATCGACTATACTTAAATCGACTGCTTTTAAAATAGCCTTACTAAGATCGACCCCCTTAAAATCTCTTTCCCCAATAGTATACAAATTCAGAAATTCTTGAGCATCTATTGGTTTAGTATCTATAGTGTTATTATTTTCCTTACGCCATAAGCGTAATACTTCATTAATTGTTGTGTAACTTCCTCGACCAAGATAAGCTCTGACTTTGGCTTGAGTTGGATTTTGTCCTTTAGATACGAGTACTTCTATTGCCTCCCTAATCTCATTATTATTAAGGCTCATATCTTTCGATCCTATTTCGATCCTATATTGCTGTATTATTCTTTGTATTTGATATTGTATCATTAAAAAACTGTAAATACAAAATATTAATAAAACTTAATATACTCAGTCAAGATTGAGTAGCGCGTTGAGTCAAAGAAAAGCAGTCTTTCCAATGAAGATTCATATCGAACTCACGTCTTGGCAAAAAGTGTCTGTTTTCTGCGTTGCAATACCTCAGTCGTGGTAGAAAATAAAGCTAAAGTCTCTAAAAAATTTCCATCATGGCATCTCTTGCCCCAAAACCTTCCTTTGCCTCCAACACCCTACCCCCTCTAACACCTGAGACGATTCAACGGGCAGGCGAAGGGTTAGAAGCCTCTCGCCATCCAGCACTTAAACGTTCGTATGCTCAAGCTTTCGGGCAATTGCAAGCGATTATTGACGGAAAATTTGAGCATCGCGTCAGTGGGAAACTACGTCATTGGGCGCTGCGATCGCTCATTCATGCCCTATTTCAAGTTAAAGTAGAGTATCCTGACAAAATTCCTCAGCGTCAGGTTATCCTCGCTGCCAACCACCTCAATCACATCGATCCTTTTTTGCTCTTGTCGGAAGTGCCAGCCTCGCCTTACTACTACATTTTAGGGGACGCTCGCTCGTTGTTTAATCAAAGTTGGAAACGCCTCATCCTCGGACTTTCTGGCGGAGTTATTCCCTTAGAACGCCGTTGGAGTGAAGAAACTGCGATTATTGAAGGTGCAAACACACAGCGTCGAGATTTAGCACCTTTAGCAAAGGCAATTGAACGGGAAATTCCGTCTGGAGGAGATATCAAAACGATGCGCCAGATAGAACGAGCAGTGCAAGCGATTTTAGGGCGAAAGGATGGTATCATCTTATTTCCAGAAGGGCGATTAGGAACGACAGAAGGACAGTTGATGTTACCGTTCAAGCGGGGAACGGCTCTCTACGCGCTGCGATCAGGCATTCCTATCGTTCCGGTGGCTATAATAGGGACAAAAAACCTTTATTTTCGCAAAACACTTACTTTACGTTTTGGTGAACCGTTAGTTTTTTCTCAGTCACAACATCCTAAACGGGTTGAAGTAGAGGCAGTTTTAGAGGTTTTAGCGCAATCTTTGCAGGCGCTATTACCAACCGACTATCAAGAATCGGACGAACTTAAGCTATTTTGTAACTTTCTCAACCAGATGTTTTGTTAATTTAAATTGTTATGATTCAAGCGATCGCTTGATAGTGTCCGTCCATCCGATAAAATACTAAAAATAGTCAAAGATTTTTTCACCATGTAGGGGCGCATCGCATTCGCTTATAACGTAAAATTTAGGCTGTAGCAAAAGTAGCGATCGCATAACGTCCATAAGCTAAGATGCATCTAAACTACAGATTACGCTTCGAGTTATTTCTAGTTATTCGCGCTCATCTTCATAAGGAATTAAAATTTTGCAAAGGTTAAGCCTTTTTTCTTGCAAAACTTCTCGAATGCTTTCTTTAATCAGTGCTTTTAAGGTTTGAGTGTCCATGTTTGATGATGATGAATCATTAAATTTACGAGGCTTGAAGTAAACTAATATAAAAACTTTAAAAATGTCACAGCAAAAACGCAATTTACAACCTAGCCACTGTTACCATATCACGGTTCGTTGTAATAATCGAGAATTTCGCTTAACCCGTCTCGAATGTCGTCAAGTTTTGCTCTATGCCATCAAAAAAGCATTATGTAAGTACCAATTTAAACTCTATGGACTGTGCATTATGAGTAATCATATTCATTATTTAATTGAACCACAACAACCGGAAGATTTACCAAAAATTATGCACTGGTTAAATTGGTACACGGCTATGTGTTTTAATCGAATATTGAATCGAACAGGTCATTTTTGGGAAAAACGCTATCATAGTAGTGGTTTTCCTAATACAGACAAATGCAGAGCGTTGAATACGTTACGTTATATTCATGCCAATCCCAAAACAGCAGCAATGCAGTCTGGATTCTTCTATGATTTTAGTGATTATGGGGTCTATGATAGACTGAGCGATGATGGATTAACGACATGGCATCCCGCATTCTTATCCTTGGGGAAAACGCTAACAGAATGTGCCGCGAAATATCGAGGGTTCTGTAAAAAGTATAAACCCAAACCCAAACCGGAAAAGCGCAGTCATTGGGGAAGTAAACTCCTCGCAGGAGTCAAACTTAAGAAGAAGTCAAAAAAATCATCCCCTGGACAATTATCGCTGTGGGAGGAGTGGGAAGCAAGCAACCCAGAAATACTCGAAGTCGCGGATAAGTTTATTTTTGCGAATTGCTACAACCCAAAAGTTGCTGGAGACATACTACAAAAACAGACGAATTCTGATGACTCCCTCGGTGTCAGGTATCGAAACGTTAGGAACCGCAATGCTTCGTCGGAAACAACCCTGTAATAAACCTTTACATTTTGCTGTAAGCTTTATATGTTACAATCTACAAGTCTCGACGCGAGAGAAGAGACTGCTCTTTTGTTAACTTTGAACCTTGTTAACTTTGAACCAGGCAAGGCAGGTGTCCTTCTGCTGCTGAGAGGTCAAAAGTAAGGTCTTTGTAATACAACCAGCTTTCTCCTTTCTTCCATCCGACGGTAGTATTGCTAAATCTATTAAAGTAAAAAAGAAACAGTTTGAACCAAGGCAGGTGTCCTTCTGCTGCTGAGAGGTCAAAAGTAAGGTCTTTGTAATACAACCAGCTTTCTCCTTTCTTCCATCCGACGGTATTGCTAAATCTATTCCAAACCCTTTCATTATATCGCTCTGTCCCCCCGCAGCGTTGATATATTTTCTTTTGGACACTAAACCCAAAATGTCCATTACTCGCTTGTACCCAAAGTTGATCTATCATTTTTAAATCTTCACAGGGAAACGTTTTGATGTTTTCTAAATCTAAATAACCGTCTCTTTCTCTCCCTGAAACTTCTAGCATGACTTTTAGGGTTTCTGCGTCTGCTTCTTTCCACATCCGAGACGCAAGATAAGTAGCAAGGTTATAGTAACGGGAGGGAATTTGAAAGCGAACTAAGCGGATTCCCCCATCATCTAATAATTCTCCCTCTTTGGCAGAATAGTTGTGTAATTCTTCGGGAAAGGGTAAGCGATAGGCTAGGATTAAATCTGCTGCTTTTTGAGATTGAATCATAATCGTTTTTTTATACAGCCTTTTGCCGATCAGTGAGGTTCATTTTAATAGTTCCAATGGTTCAAAGCATTGACACTCCCGCCGATAAATCGGGGGATTCTTGGTTCTACGAGGTTGCTTGCTCTGACAGGATTGCTCCAACCAAAGTAGAGGCATCCTCTCCCCAAGTGTTTAGGCTGTCATGCAGCCAAGTTCCGCAGTGCCCCGACGTACTTAATCCAATTCTTAAGATGTTACGGGCAGCATTTTCGTCTCTGTCCAATGTGCAACCACAAGTACAAGTATGGGTGCGAGTTGATAGGGATTTCTTAACGGTTTCCCCACAATTTGAACAGTTTTGACTGGTGTATTGGGGTGGTACAGCTATTGTTATTTTGCCGTACTTTGTCCCAAAATACTCAAGCCATAGACGAAATTGATACCAGGCAGCATCATTAATTGACTTAGCCAAACAGTGATTTTTTACTAAGTTCCTAATCCTTAAATCTTCGTAGGCTGTCACATCGTTAGAGTGAATCACGCAGTAAGCTACTCTTTTCGCAAACTCTTGGCGTTGCCGACTTATTTTAAGGTGTCCTTTAGCTAATCGCTGCCTAGACTTTCTTCGGTTAGAAGACCCTTTCTTTTTCTTCGAGAGTCTCCTTTGAAGCTTCTTAAGCTTCTTTTCTCCCTTTCTTAAAAATCGGGGATTCTCAACTTTATTGCCTTCATGGTCAGTGTAGAACGATTCTAAACCAACATCTAAGCCGATCACTTTTCCTGTTGGTTGTGTCTCTATCTTTAGGTCAACTGAAAGAATGAATTGACAGTAATATCCATCGGCACGGCGCACCAGTCTAACCCGTTTAATGAACTCAATTGGGTAGAAGTGCAAGTCATAGCTACCAACAAGTCTAAGCTTTCCTATCTCCTTTTTGTCAGTAAAGGTAATAGCTTTACGAGTATTTAACTCTAATTGCCATCCTGTCGTTTTATACTCAACAGAACGGCAATTTTTCTTAAACTTTGGGTATCCTTTCTTGCCGGGTATTTTCTTCTTACAGTTGTCGTAAAAACGAGCAATCGCTGACCAGGCTCGTTCAGCACTTGACTGTCTAGCTTGTGAGTTTAAGGCATTAGCAAAGCTAAATTCATGCGCTAATACACGGCAATACTTATTGAGATCGTACCGTCCCACTTCCTGGTTATCCATCCAATAGCGCAAGCATTTGTTCTGGACGAATTGAGCCGTTCTGATTGCCTCGTCTATTGCCTCATATTGATGTTTCTTCGCTTTAACCTTAAATTCAAAAATCAACATTTATGTCAAGCTGTAACACCTAAATATAGATTAGCACAAAGGTACTGTTGGTAACAAGGGTTTGTCTTCAATCGTGCTTCGCTGTTAATATTGTTGTCGGACTTTCATCCCGCCGATGAATCGGGGGTCTTCAGTCCAACATTTTAAGATAAACTGGTTGGCTAGAGAAATTGAAGCTGCCTCAAGGTTGGCTATCGCCTTAACAATGTCCTGACGGCTCATGTTTTTGGAAAAATCGGCTTCTCGGTAAACGGCCAAAATCCCTGAATGATTCGGGTTTTTTTGGTGAAGAGCTTCAAAGTCTCGACAGTTGTGCGTTAGCAGGATGCGCTTGTTTTCTAAAGCATAGTTCAGGACAATAGAATCTAGCTGAGCGTTCAGACCGATTTCGTTAACCGTGATGACATCGTGACCGACTTCCCTAAGCATTTTGACGAGAGACTTGGCAAGGGAGTCCTCATCAATGAGAAACTTTAGACTCAAGGGAAATTCCTCGATCTTTTAAGTAACGGCGCTCTTGCTCCGCTTCACTCTGCAAAAGCTCCCGATGGGTTTCGCAGTATTCAATGGTTTCTTTGACCGCTTCTAGGGGTAAATCCCAGTTAAAGGCGGCTTCTTCTGGAGTTTCGCCATTAACCATCATGTCCATCCAAACACCAAAAGCTGTCAGCCTTCTCCCTTTGAGGTAAAGCTGCTGCCGCCAAGAATGGGGACGCTTTTCTAGATACTGCCATTGGGTTTTGGCTTTTTGAGTAGTCATTTTTTCTTTTTTCGCTGCTCTTATTTTTTATTATCCAACAACCATTGACAGAATTTGTACCTTTCTTCCCAACTTAAACCTGTAATCGGTTTCTTGGCATCCCCCGCTTTAAAACATTTTGTATAAGGTTCCTGTTCTCCTCTTGTCTCATCTAAAAATAACTGATATTCTGCACAAGTCACATAACCCGCATCAATCTCTAACCCCTCATCAAGGCGAAGAAACTGACTTAATCTTCGTGCTAATATCACCTCAGCCGCTAGTTTAAACCTCTCAGCCTCGTTTGACTCCAATGCTTCATCAATTTTTTGCCTCAATTGCTGTCTTACTTCGGCATCAACCCTTAATCCTTCTTCTTCGCAATCTAACGCGAGTTTGAGCGCGTTGACTGTCCCTTTCTCGATCGCAGCTAAGATTAACCCACTAGCGTTACTTTGTGCAGCATACAAGCGTATAGTTTCTTCCCACCATCCCCCATCAACATTTTCCCGTAAAATTGCCTCCTGATTGCTATCTTTTACCTCAACTGCGGTTAAATATTCCTGAAAACTCTTGTGTGCAAATTCATAGACATTCTTTTCTCGTTCTACCAATAACCCGCTTCCGTTTTCTACTGTTTTGAGAAATTGACGGGGGTTCATCTCATCGCCTGATACCTGGGTTAACTTCTCTGCAATTAACGCTTCTCCCAATTCTGGGATAAATTCACGGGTGTTTCGTATCATTAGCTCCAATGCTAACCCTTGCAAGACTGATTTCTTCTGTTCTGCTGATAGCTTATCGGGAATTCCTTTTGCTTCCTGTCGCCTTCCCAACAACACATCACAAATTTCCCCATACAATTCCACTCGCCTTCCGGGTAATGCGCCGCGATAACAGTGAACTACCGCTATCATCGTTAATAACAGGGGATTTAACGCCATTGCTGCCAAAGGCGGGTTATTTTGTATCCGTTCGATTAAATCCGTTGATTTGCGGGTTGCTGTCTGACGTACCCCTTCATCATCTTTCCCCAAGCGACTTTTAATTTCGCTTTGCAGATACCAGTTATGAATAAAGGTTTGCATTTGGGAAAGATTAAAGGGTTGAATCTCTAAAATACTGCTTATTCTCTCAATAGGCGCACTTTGATAACCAAAGGGACGCGAAGTAACGATAAATCTTGCTCTAGGATAGTCTTGTATCTGCTGGTTTACCCATTCGCTGATAGTTTGACGGTGGGTTGCGTCTGCCACTTCGTCCAACCCATCTATCATGACTAAGCAGGACTTACGTACTAAGCTATCTTCAAACCAGTCTGACGGGTTAAGCTTGGCAATATCAGGCTGTTTTGCAATCAAATCACTTAATTTAAGCTGAGATTCTGTAATAGCTTTTTGTACCTGTTCATCGCGCAAATAGAGCAAAATGGGGATCAGTTGAGGAAGCTTGTGATGGTAGCGGCGTTGCGTGTTTTGAGTATAAGTCAGGGTAATATGTTCTAAAAGCGTCGTTTTCCCCGATCCAGGTGCGCCGATCGCTGCTAGAGTTCGATAGGTGGGATGGTGTTGACTCGCTGCTAGAATATCCCAAATATCCAAGCTGTCTTTATTGCCACTAGGACGAATAATATTTGCTGAAACCTTGTCGCTGCTTTCTGGTGCTATTCTAAGCGGGACGAAGACTTTCTCTAAATCGAGAGTAAAGGGGCCTTTGCTTTTTAAGCCTTGGGTGCGATAGTCTCGACAATGATAGATAAGCTGTTGGTAATATTTCCCTTGAAATTGCGATGTTATCAGCCACCAAGATTTAATTAAGGCAGTTTCTAGGCGATTGACTATCCAATCTGCTAGGGTATCGCTGCGTTGTTCTAACCTTTCCTCAATCTTATCTAAAACCTTATCCCAGAGGTTTTTAACGAATTTCCCCCCAATTGCCAAAATAACAACCGTAACGCTGACAATTCCCGTTAGTGCTGCGGCGAGAAAGTTTCCCTGCTTAATTAATTCAATGGTGGCAAAAAATCCTACTCCAGAACTAGATAAACCGAAAATCTGTAGGATGCTCTGAATAATTTGCTGTCTTGTGCTGCGTCGTTCAATATCAGACATTTTCTGTCTATATTTATAGCAGAGAGTGATGCCATTCAGTTTATAGCAATTCCGTCGATTAATTACTCTTATTCCGGCTCTTTGTGCTTTTTAGATAAGGGTTCCCGAAGCTGGGTAGGGTGTTGAGGGGAGCGATGCCAACTTTGCCAAGCCGCTTTTATCCCTACTACCACCCGACGGGTTCCCACCTGCACGCGATCGATTTGCTCTCTGGCATCAGAGAAACCGCGATCGACTTGTTTGAGTGCATCAGAGGCATTTTTGACCCCTTCATTGAGATCGTCTGTCAATTCACTAATTTCTAGTCCTGTCAGGCGGATCGCTTCTAAGGTAGGGGGAAATTCTCGCCTGAGCGTATCAAACAGTTTTTCGGCACTGCGGGCCGCCCGTGCCAATTCCTGCAAGGCCGGGAGTGCCGCTATCAGAACTGCCGTCAGACTGATGGCCACCAATAACAGAGAAAGTCCGAGCCAAAAAAGAGGTTCGCTCACAGAGATTAGAATCTAGAAATGATTTTTTGATGGCGTTGAATCTGCTGTAATGTTTCGAGGAGACGGCAATTGGCTAGTATCGCTCTGACTAGCTTCGATACCTGCGGTGATCGCTTCTTTGAGGCGATCAAGCGTGTCACTCCAGTTGCGTCTAGCTGACTCCGACCAGCGATCGGCTTGCAATTGAACGGTCGCCGATAAATCTTCTGTCATCTCTGGCAGGGCATCTGCCGACTTTTTAAGCAAGCGGCGCGTTTCTCGACCCGAACGAGGCGCGATCAGAACGCCTGCGACAGTACCGAGAATGCCGCCGACGAGCATTCCTGCAACAAATGCGACACCATTGTTGTTTTTAGACATGATTTTGCCTGATGGTTCTAACTTCCATTTTAGGCAGAATCCGACCGATAGGAGGAAACTAAACAATAAACAATTAACGATAAATCTAAAATTGAGAATTGTTTATTGATAAAATTGGTTATTGTTAATTGTTCATGGGAAAGACACTCCGTTGCTGTCCTAAAAATCGCTGGTTGACAATTTCTCGAAAGGCTTCTAAGTCTGATTGCCAATCATCTATGCCTTGTCCGATTTTTTCTAAGCGTTCTTGCTGGAGGTTGCCAGTAATATCGTAATTGAAGTTACCCGCAAAGAGTAAAGCGGGAATTGAAGACTGATCGGGCATTTGGATTTTCGCTTCGTTGATGCTGAGGCTGAATTGACAGCGCTCTAACTGATAGAGTAAGTTAATTCCGGCTTGCACGGGGGCAGTGCCAAACTCCTGCCAAGGGCCGGGAGCGAGTAGGGTTCTAGTGATATAATGTCTGGCCCCGTCTGGGTTGCCAGGAAAAGGAACGAGGCTTTTGGGACTGATAGTCAGGGTTTGATATTCCGCATTGGGCAGTTTTTCGACATAGAGGCGAGCGACACGGGAAGTTTGCAATTCATTCGGGTCTTTGGCTCCGATCGCTTCCATAAACGTAATCGTGCGCGGCTGAGCAACAATGCTAACCCCATTTTGAAAAGTGACCTGCGAGAGGTTCGGGCCTAAAACGGGTTGCCGTCCTAATTCCCATTCGTTGGGAACAATGCCGCTAAATTTGAGAAATTCTTCGCTGAGCATGGTTGGATTGAGATTTTTAGCACTCAGCGCGATCGCGATTTCTTGAATCTCACGAATTTGCAGGGGAGCTTGTGGATCTAGATTAGGATTAAGAGGAGTTGCCATGTTTTTCCTTTAAGAAAGAGTGAGAAGTTAATATTATTCTGACGGCAATTGGTACTGTGAAACAATGCGCTTGGCAAATTCAGGAACGTGTGCCTCTAATTTTTCAGGATGGTTGCGCTTGACATATAAATAATTGCGGGTAAAGTGAGAATCGATAGAAAATCTAGCATATTCTAAGCCTTTTGGGCCAATTTTTTCAATGACAACCCCCATCATTTTTGCCGCCCACATGGGTAAAGTTACAGCTTTATCGTAAGCGGGAATGCTTTGTTGTACGGCGGCTTTTCGCTTACCCGAAGACATGACAGGTTGAGTCTCTAGATAATCTGTCACTAACTCTAACATTTCCTGTCCGCGATGGTTACGAACGACAATCCACTGCCAACCAAATGGCGCACCCATGTACCCCACCACCAAGTCAGCAAGCGAGTTAACATAATCAAAACAACTCATGCAAGAAGGAGCAAATACGTCTTTTAATTGATTCGTTTTCAAGCCAAAGAAAGGGACTTTTTCAATCGAGCCATCTTCGTGTTTGAAATGAACTTGAAAATCTTGCATGAATTCATAATGCACTACCGTATCAGGCGATTTACTGGTCGTGTCGAGAAATTTTTGCAACCCTTCACGGCTGACATTATCCACGCAAGGCGTACCCAAAACATAGAGTTTTTCTAAGCCTAACTGTTTTTCGACGGTTCGTAAGGCTTGAATCTGACAGCCTACGCCAATCACTAACAGCCGCTTGAGTCCTGAGCGCTCTACTTGTTCTAAAATATTAAGATTGGGAGAGAGGGTAGGTTTGTTCACCTTAGCAGCAAGGACTTCTTGCGGGGTTCTGGCAATCACAGGCAGGGGTTGGAAGCGGTCTTCTGGGGTATTTTGGACGCAAACCACGCCTTCAACTAGCCCCCGTGTGAGCATTTCACAGGCGATGGTACTGACAATTCCCGTCCACTGCGCCCCCTCAATCGGTTCTTTTTTACGGGCAGCCATCATATCTTGGTGAACGCCAAAGTAGATATCATTTTCGAGGGATAGATTGCGGCTGCGTCCGTGTGCTTCGGCTTCGAGTTGGGCGATTTGTTGGTTGAGGAAGGCGCAAGCTTCTTTGACGTAATGAATGTAATAAGTATCGCACAAGCCGCACTCGCTACAGAGTTCTTTGGCAGGGCGGCGGCTGCCGGGTTTGAGGGCTTTGGCTTTTTGGTGGGAGGCAGTGGAGGTCATAAATACAAAGGTGGGTTAACATACAAGCGATCGCCATTGTTCAGCGTAAGGCAAAATCAGGCGTTTAGGCGATATTTGCAAAGAATTGTAAATGGGTAGTAAATTTATTGAGGTATATCAGACAAAATCAATGTCAAAGCTATCTGCCGAAACCCTAACCACTATTTTTCATTTACAGAGGCGGTTAATAGAATTGATAGTTGGAGCAAAAGCTACAGAGGATAAGCTTTTTGAACAATATGGTGAAACGGTAGAGACAATTCCTGAATTGGAGCAAATTCAAAATGGCATTGAAAGGCTCAGAGATCCTTATTCACGTTTACATACATTAGCATTAAGAATTGCTGAATACTCTCCTCCTGTTCCTTCTGCTATCTTAGAATTACTGTCTCAAACCCTAGAACAAGCGGAAGCATCAGCCAATGCAGTAGAGGCGAGTATTATTGAAACTAAAAGAAATTGGAACTTATCATGACTCAATTTTCTTCTATTCCTGATCCCGCAGCGAGGGCTAAAAGTATTGCGATGTGGCGTGATGCTTGCAAACAGTTGGATGTTGTAACACTACAATTAGATGAGTTAATTGCAATGATCGAAAAAGATTTACGCTCTCAGCGTTTGCAACGGCTTCAAGGAAAAACTAAAGTATAATTTATAATAATCAAAAAAATTAAGTATTTTTAAGAGAAAGTCTTTATATACTGAAGATAAGATTCCTTGTTGAAGATTGATTGATAAATCATAATTAGTTTGAGAGTCTACTATGTAGCAACTTTTTATATCTGCATTATTAATAGGATAAGGATATAAGAAATCTAAAACAGGTAAAATATAAGGAAGGGAAGCCAAATGATTTGTTGAGATTATTCTAATAGGAAGACGAATAGAGTCTTTTCCCTGAATATAGTCACTAATTTTATCACTAGAAATAAAACGGTTAATTACAGGTAAAGACTCAAGTAAATTATCTATATAACTAGGACGTTTTTGGTCAGAAGTAAAAATGTAGTCTGGATCGATTTTGCTAAGAGATATTTTAAATTCTTTTAACTGAAATTCATTTTTAGGAATAGGTAAAATTGCTCCCGCAGCCCCTCCCCAGGTATGAGTATATAGGGTAATGGCATTTTTCAAATCATTTATATTCTCAATTAAGTAAACCATCCGAAGCGGACGAGATGTAAGATGCAATTGAAGATTTTCAGTAAAGCTGTGCATTAATTTATTGTTTAATAGTTGAAAGTATTAATTGAATAACTATTTTTAAGGTATTCTAAAAATGAAACGATTACCCTCCTCTTGGCGACTACCGGAAACGATTAAAAACCGCTTTGGCCAGCGCGGTAGCGGCAAACAACGGGCCATGGTCGCTGACGGACATTTATTATTAGTCTTGCACAAAGTTCCTCAACCGGGCGATCGCACTCGCGAAGGGGTATTTTTCTGGCGCGAACCCGATGGTAACTGGCATCATAGCGGCGGCGGCATCGGTATCCAACCCCTTAACAAGCACCTGCAAGCTTACAACGAAGCCGAAGAACATTTCAATGCTATTTATGAACAAGCTCAATCGGCTGAAGATTATTTTCGCATTCTAGAGGGAATGTTGCCCCTGCGAAGGTCAACCAAAAACCTTTATGTGACCTTACAAAGTGCTAGAGAAGACATTCCTGACGAACGCGATTTAATCGGACTGCGCGATTGGGCCTACGATATTGATCGCAACCTCGACCTAATTTACGAAAACACGAAAAATGCCCTCGACTACAGCATCGCCCGTCAAGCTGAAGAACAGGCTACATTGGCGGCAATTTCCGTCGAAGCTGGACACCGACTCAACATTTTAGCAGCGATTTTCTTACCATTAACGGCAATTACCTGTCTTTTTGGCATGAATGTCGTCAGTGGACTAGAAGGTTACAGGTTTGTCACTTTTTGGTCAATTGCCTTTTTCTCGCTCTTTTTGGGTTGGGCTGTGCGCCGTTGGGTAATTTCGGGCAAATGGCACTGAACAATCAACAATTTAAAATTAACTTCCGCCAAATTGCTCTTTGAGTGCCTCATCGTGATCGTCGGCGATGCCTGCCACCAACGTGACTGCACGAGAAATTTCTCCCGCCGAAAGGTCAGCAATGGTACGCTGGCTAGAGACGACCACCTGCTCTTGAACGATGCTAAAATGGGTTTCTAGCATTTGATCCCAATTCATCTCTAGCAACTTCCGCATCAGTCCAACTTCATCTTTAACCGGAAACCTAAGAACGGGCGACCAAACCGTCAATAAATCTTCATCGGTTTCTCCGGTCAGTTGGACGTAAACTTCAACGCTGCCATATTGAAACTTCCACAGATCTCCCTGTTCGTTATGAAGAACCATAGCACTGTTGTTTTGTTCCAAACTGGAAATGACGGTTTCGATGACTTCGCGATGGCTGGACATCGTTTTCGTCAAATCCTCCTGTTGCATTGCTTCGGTTGTAGATTCTGGCATGACGTATTTCCTATTGTTTCAATATGTTCGAGTATCAACTTTATTATCCTGTTCAAGTGAGCTTTCTTCATTCCTCCTAAGAAAAAATTTTATCTTCTTTCAACGAAGGGAGGGTGCGAAGCCATCGTGGGCAGGGATTGACAATAAGGCAAAAAAGTTCTAGACTGACATCCACGTACTGCGGGGAGCGCAGAAACTTACGCTCACGGGATATGCTCGTTAAGCGGTGGCTATTTTTAAAGATAGTCCATCGAGCATGACATCAATTCCAATGGAAATTGAGCCTGAGAAGCCCTCGATTTATCGGTGGGCACTTCACAAAAATTCTTTTTGTTTTATAAGGACTTGAGGGACAATAACGCTACGATTAATCTCTGTGGCGTTTTCCCTCCTTAAATTCATGTTACATCAGCGAGTTTCCCCCGAAGTTGCCAGCCTGGAAGAAGATGCCCCCAATACGCGATCGCGCATCCTGCAAGCGGCACTCCGCCGGTTTTCTGCCAAAGGTTACGAAGGCACGACGACCAAAGATTTAGCAACGGCAGCTAATGTAGCAGAAGGGACGCTCTTTCGCCATTTCTCTAATAAAAAGGCGATTTTAGTCGAAGTGGCAACGGTGGGATGGGTAGATATTCTCACAGACTTGCTGACTGAACTGAGTGAAATGGGAAGCTATAAAGCGGTAGCCCAAGTCATGCGGCGGCGGATGCTGCGGATGCAGGAAAATAACGATTTACTGCGAGTTTGCTTTATTGAAGCTCAGTTTCATCCTGAATTACGCGATCGCATCCAAGCAGAAGTCATTGAGAAAATGACAGATGTCGCTGAAGCTTTCTTTCAAACGGCAATGGATCGGGGGATTTATCGCCAAATAGACGCAAAAATCGTGGCACAAGTTTTTTTGGGAATGTTTGCGATCGCAGGGTTTTCTTCTCAAACCGTTATTACCCCACAAGCTTCCCCCCAAGCGTTACAGCAGATGGCTGAAGGCATCGCTGATATTTTTCTTAACGGTGTTTTGGCAAAAGAGTAGCTGTTGTCTAATGATAAGAGTTCAGTTATTGATCGATCCAAGCACTGAGAAACTCTGCCTGATTAGTCATTTCTTCTGCTGATTTAGAAGCAATTAGTCGTAAAGTTCCTCGCATGATATCCCCAATAGAATATCTTTGCTGCTGAACTAAAATCATTCCTGCATGGGTTCTTCCTTGCTCTAAAAAAAGAGTATGTAAATAGTAGAAATCTCGAATATTAGAACTATACAGAATACGACTTTGATCAGTTGCCCAAATTAATTGTTCCTCATCAGAGTATTCCAAGCGATCGCACTCTAAAGCAGTCATCACATCAACCCCACGACTTTGTAAAGCCAGAGTAAGTGATCGCCCAGTCGAATCTTCATCCATGTATAAGCAAATTTTGCTCATTATTACTTGTCTAAATTATGTAAGGCTTCAAGGCGATCAGCTTCTGTTTCTTCTGCTGCAATATCTGCTTCTATTTCTTCTTTATTCGCATGATAGTAAGTCAAAGCAGCATAAACCTGTGCCAAGGAAAGATGATGAATTTCATCAGCAATTTCTTCGGGACTATAACCCTGTTTGTACCAAATAACAACTCGGCGCACAGTAACACCCGTTCCCGCAATAATAGGACAACCTTGATGAATTTTTGGATCGCGTTTTATGAAAGTTCCAATATTAACAACAGTTGGCATGATTTTCTCCATTCCTACAATTCCCGTATCTAATAAAATGATTCTTTGTTCCATCACTTCAGGATAAAACGTCTTGTAAATAAGTAAGGGTTTCAGTTTGTTCTTGTTCGTACCCTTCTGCTTCCCATTTCTCTAATAACTCAAGAATTGCTTGATTTTTCTCAATTT
Source organism: Microcystaceae cyanobacterium (assembly GCA_041743025.1). Lineage (GTDB taxonomy): Bacteria > Cyanobacteriota > Cyanobacteriia > Cyanobacteriales > Microcystaceae > JBGTNM01. Next base: position 7,357 of record JBGTNM010000080.1, on the reverse strand, counting down.
GCGCTTGTTGATTCTGCTCTATTGCGTTTACCTTAATCTCATTGTTCTTCTGAGTAATCGCTTGTCGAAAGGTTTGAATCAAGTGTAATAAATTTTCTTGTTGTTCTCTGGGAATTAAGTAAATTTCCTGTAAAACTTGGTAAAATATCGTTTTTTCTGGCTTATTTGACTGATTAATTGTGTTAGTCATCAGAGTAATTTCCTCTCATAAGATTTAACAGTCTAGATTTGACGCTAATTAAACTAAATAATCATAATGTCTGCGGGCGCGATTTTCGCGCCCTTTCTTTAATTCACCTCACGGACGAGCAGAATTTTTTGGTGCTGCTATTGGTTGATATTCTAGCGTGAGGGATTTGACATGAAAGCCTTGATACTTCACATTTTGGCTGACTCGCTGCATGGCGATGGGATAGGTAATGGCAAAGAGTGCAAACGTTCCCATCAAGAAAAAAACAATTTTATGCATGGCTTTTGCCGGGATGGGTTTAATCGGTTCGGTTGGGATTTCAGTGGATGCAGACATGACAAGACGGCTCCGTTTTACATTAAAGGGAGATAGGGAAATAAAGGATGCCAGGACATAGCAGTTGCTAGTGTGAATAAGCTAATTGTCCAAAAAAGAATTGTTTGGGCTTTAACGCGCTTGTTTTTCAACACGAAATAGAGGATTGCCCAACTGACTAGCCAGCCTACCAGCAACATCGTCTCTTTTCCGGCGTAGTTGCCGATATTACCCCACATCTTGTCGGGATTATTAGAACCGGGTATCCAACTACCAATTGCCAAGACTATCGCTTTACGAGCTTCTGAGGTATCGGCGAGATGATGCGTTACCATCATGACAAAAGCCCCTATTCCAGCACTGATGATGGCGGCGGCGGCTTCTCCTGATGCTTGCGGCGGCTGAGAATTGCCTCGTGCTAAACCTTGGGGAAATTGTTTGATCTTAGCCCAAAGGCGACCGTACCAAGGTTCGTTATAGGAAGCTTTAGGGGTATAAGGACGAGATAATTGATCGTTCACAGGATAAGTTCTCCAAATTTAACTTATTATTGTCAGGTAGGATACCTGACCTACATTACAATGCTTTGATTTTGGCAACGGCTAAGCCACTGACGAGTCCACCCATCGCAAAGAACATTAAAGCAGTAAGTCCTAAACAAACGGCTGTCAGAACCGGACGGTTGTGTTTCTCCAAAATCGAGTCTCCATAACGCCACAAAATCCAAGTACAGGCAACGGCAAGCGGCAGAGTGAACAAAACGCTAAACTCGTGATATTCCATCAAAACGTATTGGACAAGAGGAGTATTCTCGATTAACCAAGCTCTTGCACCACCATACTGTATGTCAGCCCGATAGCGCATATAGGCGAGATTGCCAGTTGCGATCGCTCCAAAAGAGACAATCGCTGCCCAAAACGTTAGCGTTCGCATCTGCGGCAGGAGTTTCGCCGATCCTCGCAACAAAGGAAAAGCCAGATGTCCCGCATAAACCATAACAACCATTGCAAAGACAGAGCTAACGCCGTGAATCGTTCCTATCCAGCGCTGCCAAGGACTGGGGTGAAGCAGGTTGACAAACGGTAAGAACAAAAATAAGCCCGCCGACAAGATACTCAGTCCGTAGATGGTGACTTGAGCAATGTCGAGAGACCTGGGGAATTGGGGTGACAAGGCATCTAGCTCCAGATGTCCTTCTGTATCTATCTTTTGAACCATATTGATTCTCAGTGGGGTAAACAGTGATCATAAATACTATACAAGCTTATTGAGAATCTTTAGTAAAAAGATTCTGTAAATTCGGCTGGACTAATTGATAAAATTATTAATAAAATTTATGATTTTTATCGCTAAAGTTCTTATAATATCAGAATTGTAGACATATTTGGTAGCAATAGCTTACCTCAACTGTCAGTTATTGTTCTGAATGACACACGTCAATAAGCTTAAAAGAAAATTTTTTTATTGAGATTTACTAGCGTTAATTGGCATCCCTAAGCTTCGTCGTCTAGCAGGATGCCTTGTAAAACCTTCTACCTGTAGGTGGATAGAGGAAATCTCTCTCTAAAAATATAGAGGCTCACTCTGGGAAACCTACTCTATAATCTATCCAGGCCATGTTCTCAACTTCTCACTTCTAACGATATGCTCGATTTTGCCTCTGCTTGTGAATTTTCCCGTCAAAATTGTATTGCGATTTGTACTTTTCTCGTTCCTGCGAACTTGCTAGCGACTCTGTTTACCCTCTTTCTCGTGGCAGCGAACCGTTCCCCATCCCAAGTTCGTCTCGTCAGGTTGATTGCTGTCAGTTGCGCGATTGTTCTTGCTTTGCACGTCAGCACCTGGTTGGCGATTGGCGTTGTCAGAAACGTTACGTTTATTCTCTTTGGACTAGCAACTGTCTGTTTAGGAGCCAATCTTTGGACAGCTATCTCACCCAACACTTACCGCAATTTTTTAAAGCAGTTGCTGGGTAAATTCAATCAGACAGCAACCTTATCAATGAACAATAATCAATAATCAATTTTTTTCCTTGTTCACTGTTCGCTGTTCCCTGACCTAAAATTATGTTAAGTTAAACTTCATGAATTTTTGTATCAAAGTCAGGGAGGACGCGATGAGCTTGGACATTCCAGAACCCATTAAAATTTGGTCACAATTTGGCCATCCTATTCTCATGTGGGTGTTGTTAGGAATTACCGTTTATGCTCTCTATTCGGGTTTTCAGTGGCGGCGCACTCGCAACGCGGACAAAGACACTCGCAAAGAACTTATTGTTAAAGATTTTCGCACCAAGCATTACCAAACAGGCTCGATTCTGCTGGCCTTGATGGTTGTTGGCACAGTAGGCGGCATGGGAGTCACTTATATCAATAATGGTAAACTATTTGTCGGGCCGCATTTATTAGTCGGCTTAAGCATGACAGCACTCATCGCCATCGCTGCCTCTCTCGTTCCGTTTATGCAAAAAGGCAACGAATTTGCCCGTTATACTCATATTGGACTGAATGTAACGCTTTTGGGTCTATTTGGCTGGCAAGCCGTGTCGGGCATGGATATCGTTCTGAGAATTATCAGTAAAATGTAAATCAAGCGAAGATAACAGCCCAGCCGTGCTTCAATCAGGAAAACGCTCATGCTCACCTCCCAATCTTCTGCCGTTCCCGAACAAACCCTTGATCGCGACTGCACGACTCTCTCTCGTCATATCTTACAGCAATTGCACAGTTTCTCCGCCGAAGCGCAAGATCTCAGTGCTATTATGACTCGCATTGCCTTAGCGGGAAAGCTCATTTCTCGCCGTCTTAGTCGCGCAGGACTCATGGCAGATGTTTTGGGGTTTACCGGAGAAACCAATGTTCAAGGAGAATCCGTCAAAAAGATGGATGTCTTCGCCAATGAAGTATTTATCGCCGTTTTCAAGCAAAGTGGCTTAGTCTGCCGTCTTGCTTCCGAAGAAATGGAAAAACCCTACTACATTCCTGAAAACTGCCCCGTTGGACGTTATACCTTGCTTTATGACCCCATTGATGGCTCGTCTAATGTAGACATTAACCTCAACGTTGGGTCTATTTTCTCCATCCGTCAGGGAATTGGCGAGGATTTCGGCGAAGAAGCTCAGGATTTGCTACAAGATGGGCGAAAACAACTGGCTGCGGGCTACATTCTCTACGGCCCCTCAACGATGCTGGTTTATTCAATTGGCCATGGGGCGCATTCTTTCATTCTCGACCCCAGTTTAGGAGAATTTATTCTCGCGCAAGAAAATATTATCATTCCCGACCACGGCCCGGTTTACAGTACCAATGAGGGCAATTTTTGGCAGTGGGATGAATCTATCCGCGATTATACGCGCTACGTTCACCGACATGAAGGTTATACCGCTCGCTACAGTGGTGCTTTGGTGGGGGATATTCACCGAATTATCATGCAAGGTGGGGTTTTTCTTTATCCTGGAACGGTGAAAAAACCAGAAGGAAAATTGCGCTTACTTTATGAAAGTGCTCCCCTTGCTTTTTTGGTAGAACAAGCAGGCGGACGAGCAAGCGATGGCGTACAAGATTTATTAGATATTATCCCCGATAAACTTCATGCCAGAACGCCTTTAGTTATCGGCTCTAAAGAAGATGTTAAATTAGTTGAATCTTTTATTGAAGATCGCAAGCATCGCACGCCGCCTCAATTATAAAATCCAATTGGGCATAGCATTGCTATGCCCCTACTAATTCTAGACGTTAGGCAGGCTCTGGCTAGTATAAGCGTCTGCGGTAAAACCAGGAATCCGTTCGCTGTAATCAGTTTCTTGACCGGTTACTGATTGGGCGATTTGCTCAAAAGACTCAGAACGCCAGTTACGTGCGTGAATGGGTTTGGTTTGTTCGCCGCGAAAATAAGCTTGAGTGCCAATGACAGCCGCAGCAGCCCAACCAATAACCAACAGTGCAATGACTAAGGCTAACATAGGGGTTTTTCCTTTAGTTAAGTTTTGTATTAATCTGTAAATAAATGTAACAAAAACTTGTCAAAAGAGTCAAGTTATCATACGTTCGGTTATCCTCCCTTAGTGGAGAAGGGGCGATCGCAGTTGGCGATACAATTGAGAAAATATAGCACCTAGTAAGACAGGCGATACAAGAGGAGATATAAAACTGGTTATTGCGAGAAGAAGATGTATTGTCAGGCTTTAGGTTAAATCTAGCATCGATTTGGTAAACTATAATTTGCCATTCCATACAAACCGGCCAAATCTTTAAAATGTCTTCCCTCGCCGCATCTCTTACTCCTTTGTCTTTCCCTCTCACTGCCGTTGTCGGACAAGAGGCTATCAAACTCGCTTTGTTACTGGCGGCAGTTGACCCCGGATTGGGAGGAGTTGTGATTGCAGGACGCAGAGGAACCGCTAAATCGGTGCTAGCTAGAGGGATTCACGCACTATTGCCGCCAATTGAACGAATTCAAAACAATCCCTTTAATTGCGCCCCTAATACTCCTGAAACCTGGGATGACCAAACCCAAGAGATTTACGGCAATACTGCGATAGAAGACATTCCCACTGAGGTAATTCCCACTCCCTTCATTCAAATTCCCCTCGGCGTGACAGAAGATAGACTCTTAGGTTCAGTGGACGTAGAAGAATCGGTCAAGCGAGGAGAAGCGGTTTTTCAACCTGGATTGCTGGCCCAAGCGCATCGCGGCGTTCTCTACGTCGATGAAATTAACTTACTTGACGAGCAAATTGCCAACCAACTGCTAAGCGTATTAACAGAAGGTCGCAACCAAATTGAACGCGAAGGCATCAGTTTTCAACATCCCTGCCAACTCCTACTGATTGCTACCTACAACCCCGAAGAAGGCCCCTTAAGGCCGCATTTATTAGATAGAATTGCGATCGCACTATCAGCCGATGGTGTCTTAACCCTTGATTTGCGCGTACAAGCAGTTGAACAAGTCATTGAATACGCCAACTCTGCCCAAGCGTTTATCAGCCAATATAACGAACAAATCGACGATATTAAGACAGAAATCGTGCTAGCGCGAGAATGGCTCAAGGAAGTCACGATTACACACGATCAAATTCAATATTTGGTAGAAGAAGCGGTTCGAGGAAGCGTTCAAGGCCATCGCGCCGAACTTTTCGCCGTGCGAGTGGCTAAAGCAGCCGCAGCGCTAGAAGGACGGCAGTTTGTTAGTGCAGAAGACCTCAAGCGGGCAGTAGAATTCGTTATCGTCCCTCGCGCTATTCTCATGCCGCCGCCTCCCGACCAACCCCAACCACCGCCACCCCCACCGCCAGAACCCCAAGACGAATCCCAGCAAGACCAAGACGAGGAAAAAGAAGAAAATCAAGAGGAACCGGAGACTGAACCCCCAGGTATCCCCGAAGAATTCGTTTTTGACGTAGAAGGGGTACTTCTCGACCCCAGTGTTCTCTATTTTGCTCAAATGGCCCAACGACAAGGCAAATCGGGCAGTCGCAGTCTCATTTTCTCTGAAGACCGGGGACGCTACGTCAAACCCATGCTGCCCAAAGGCAAAGTCAAACGTATTGCGGTCGATGCCACTCTGCGGGCCGCGGCCCCCTACCAAATGGCGCGACGCTTGCGCCATCCCGAACGTAAGGTGATTATCGAACCCGGAGACATCCGGTCAAAGCGTCTGGCGAGGAAGGCGGGGGCCTTAATTGTTTTTGTGGTGGATGCGTCGGGTTCGATGGCCCTCAACCGGATGCAGTCAGCGAAAGGGGCAGTCATGCGCTTGCTGACTGAAGCTTACGAAAATCGAGATCAAGTAGCATTAATTCCCTTCAGAGGCGAAAAAGCAGATGTTTTACTGCCGCCTACTCGTTCTATCGCTTTGGCACGGCGGCGCTTGGAGACTTTGCCCTGTGGTGGCGGTTCTCCCCTAGCGCATGGATTGACCCAAGCGGTTCACGTTGGGATGAATGCCAAAATGTCAGGCGACATTGGCCAGGTGGTCATTGTTGCTATCACTGATGGACGGGGAAACATTCCGTTAGCAAGGTCTTTAGGGGAAACGCTGGCCGAGGGCGAAAAACCCGATATTAAGCAAGAACTGTTAGAAATTGCGGCAAAAATTCGCGGTTTGGGGATGAAATTATTGATGATTGATACCGAGAAAAAATTTGTTTCAACTGGATTTGGTAAAGAATTAGCGCAAAAAGCAGGCGGGAAATATTATCAATTACCCAAAGCGACAGACCAGGCAATTGCAGCAATGGCTAAAGGCGCGATCGCTGATCTTAAGTAATTGCAATATAATGAAAAAAAGTTCAATTATCTGCTTATGGACGTTTATCATACCTTACTATCGTTATGATATATTGATTATTGTTTAAGATTAGCTTTAAATATTTAATTTTCTAAATAAGAAATGTCACTTCATCCCTTGCTCGCCATCTCTCAGGGTTAACTTTTGTAAAAGAAATTGTTTTTCTGTAAATAATAATTTTGTAATTTAACGTTATAAAAATTAATTTAAAGCTTTAATAAACAATCTATTAAGCCTTACCCAATCTTATCAAGATGCCTCTACACTGAACGGAGAAGCACGGATCGTAGAAGGCAAAAGGCAAGAGTTAAACCTTTGATATTGTTGAGTTTAAGCTTTTTAAAACTGTCAAACACCTTTCTGCGCTCTGCTGTTAAGTCTACAGGTCTAGAGCCACTTAAATTAGTGAAAAGTGAACAGGCGTACTGATCCCTGATCCCTGATCCCTGATCCCTGATCCCTGATCCCTGATCCCTGATCCCTGATCCCTGATCCCTGATCCCTGATCCCTGATCCCTGATCACTGATCCCTGATCCCTGATCCCTGATCCCTGATCCCTGATC